>JBHIDJ010000012.1:0-46720 GCA_046760105.1 Acidiferrobacterales bacterium
CGGTGAGCTCATCGAATTAGTGCATAATAAGGCGAGCAACAAAACAAGCTAAGCACACTAATGGTCCAGAGGAGAACTAGCTATGGGGAAAGGTGATATCCGGACGAGGCGCGGCAAAATTTATCGGGGTAGCCACGGTAAGACCCGTCCTAGGAAGAAAAAACTCAAAAAGGCAGGCAAACTCGGAGCTCGTAGCACGCGCGCATAGCCATGCTGCTACATCGAGAGTTCGTTAAGATAGCGAAAGCAAAGCGTAATAAGCTCGCCTTTGTCGATCGCTCAACCGGCAGGCGTATTAGTTATGCGCATGCCCTATTGGGATCGCTATTACTGGCGCGGCGGTTTCGCCGTTATCGCGACGGTTACATCGGCATCATGATCCCGAACTCCGCCGGTTGCGCGCTCTCCATCCTTGCTACGCTTATGATCGGCAAGACACCGGTCATGATCAACTACTCCACTGGCGCCGAGCAAAATGCACGCTATGCGCAGATGAAATGCGGCTTCAGAACAATCATCACCGCGCGCACGCTGCTGCAAAAGATAGGCTGCGAACCCATCGACGGTATGGTCTTCATCGAGGACCTGATGCAGCAGATCACACCACTAGAAAAACTCACCGCACTCGTGAAATCACGATTACCCATCGGTGCTTTACTGAAATCGATTCACTACGGCCACAGCGACGATACGATGGTGATCCTTTTTACCAGCGGCAGCGAACGCGAGCCCAAGGCAGTGGAATTGACTCATCGTAATGTCGGCTCGAATGTTCTCGCCGCACACGAAGCATTTGACTTTCAAGATTCCGATGTCTTTCTGGCGATATTACCCCTGTTCCATGTGTTTGGCCTGACAACCAATCTGTGGTTGCCGCTCAGTCTGGGTGTGACAATCATCACCCATGCAAATCCGCTGGAATTCAAAACAATCACGCGGATCATCCGCGATGAAAAGCCGACCATAATGCTGGCCACCCCCTATTTTCTGATGGGCTATCTCAAACAATCGCGATCCGGCGATTTCGCGTCACTGCGTGTCGTTGTGGCCGGGGCCGATAAGACACCCGACTGGTTACGCAAAGCCTATGAGGAGCAACATGACGTAACCGTATATGAGGGGTATGGTGCTACCGAAACTAGTCCCGTCATATCCGTCAATCTTCCCGGCGCTAATAAGCCAGGAAGCGTCGGCAGGCCTTTACCGGGTGTGCGCGTCAAGATCACGGATATCAATACCGGCGAGGAGCTGGAGCCAGGCCGAGAGGGTAAAGTGTTAGTCAAGGGCGATTTGGTGATGAAGGGCTATCTCGGCGACATGGAGGAAACCGCGTTGAGAATTGAGGATGGCTGGTATGAAACCGGCGATATGGGAATACGCGACGATGACGGCTATCTGTGGCATCGGGGAAGGCTTAAGCGCTTTATCAAGGTTGGCGGCGAAATGGTTTCGCTAGTGACGGTGGAGGACACGCTCCACCAACTGCTGCCCGATGACATCGAGTACTGTGTCGTGGAAATTCCGGACGCCAAGAAAGGGGCGAGCATCGCGGTAGCGCTCAATCGACCAATCGACGAAAAAAAAGTCCTCAAGCAACTCACGGGGAGCCTCTCGCCATTGGCCTTGCCACGACGCTTCTTCGTGTTTGATGAGCTGCCGAAAATGGGGAGTGGCAAGGTAGATTTCCGGCGCACCACTGAGCTGGTGCTGGCCAGGATGGGCAAGCAAAGCTTGAGTGCGTAAAGCCGGTCTACTGTTCGACCTCATCTTCCAGCACGGGAACGAATTGATAATCGCTGCAGACCGAAGGGAGAACGACGACGCGTTCTTTCGGGAAGACGGCTGCCCCTAGACCATAGTCTTGTCCGAGAAACTCGCGGCAAGCGACGATTTCTGCCGCCATCGGACCTAGCGTTAGATGGAAGCCGACGACCTTGTCGGACGCCGCCGCTGACGCCCAGCGGGCTTCAGTGTGGCACCGTTTGATCTCTCGGCGAACATTGGTGTCGTCGCTCGTGGCGTGACCGGTGCGCAGCGACTCGAGCAATTGATCCGCAACGCGCTTACGCAGCGGTTCGCCACCGACATCTCCCGGAATCTGAACCCCGCCGTGCCTGACGAAGGCCCGTGCGAAAACCAGCGTGTCGTCGCGTTGTGCCCGCTGCACCGCCTCACGGCCCATCAGAACCGCATTGCGGATGATGTCGACCTGTTCGGGTGTGTAATCTGGCATGCCGACCTATGGGCGTTTGATAGAAGAGGTATAGACTATCACGCGATGAGCGCTATAAAGCCTGCGATGGACGCGGCGTAAACCCGGCGCCGAGCACAAGACATCACCCATGTCCATACAAGTAGCACCCTATGGCTCCTGGAAATCACCGATTACGTCGGAGCTTATCGTGTCGGAGACGATCGGGCTCGGGCAGATCGCTTTAGACGGACACGACATCTACTGGGTTGAGGCCAGACCCGCGGAGGCCGGGCGCAATGTCATCGTACGTTGCGGCCGAGACGGGAAGATAGCGGATGTCACGCCAGCGCCGTTTAGCGCACGCACGCGCGTACACGAATACGGTGGTGGGGCGTTCGCGGTCGATAAGGGTGTGGTGTTTTTCTCGAATGATGCCGATCAGTGTCTTTATCGCCAAGACCTTGGCGCGACACCGAAACCTATTACCGCGGCTGGTAACCGGCGCTATGCCGACGGCACGATCGACCACCGGCGCGGACGCGTGATCTGTGTGTGTGAAGATCACGCGAGTGGAGGTGAACCTGACAATACCATTGCGGTCGTGGATTTAGCCGGCGCGGGGAGCGTGCGCGAGCTAATCGCGGGTGCCGATTTCTATGCTGCACCACGCCTGAGCCCGGACGGGCGCCGCCTGGCATGGCTTAGCTGGAACCACCCGAACATGCCATGGGACGGAACAGACCTATGGGTCGCCGATCTACAGACAGACGGATCGCTTGCCGCCGCGAAGCACGTGGCCGGGGGCGCTAGCGAATCCATCTTCCAACCGGAGTGGTCGCCGGATAGCAACCTATACTTTGTGTCCGACCGCAGCGGCTGGTGGAATCTTTACCGCTGGCGCGGTGGCCACAACGAGGCCCTCGTGCAAATGCAAGCGGAATTCGGCTTACCCCAGTGGGCGTTTGCTATGTCCACATACGCCTTCGTGTCCGCTGAGCGCATTATTTGCGCCTACACCGAACACGGTATCTGGCACTTGGCGGCGATCGATACCGCAACGGGTGGCTTTGCGAGAGTCGATACAGCCTACACCTATATCACCGGCTTGCGTGCTGTCGCCCGCCATGTCTGTTTCGTCGCCGGATCGCCGGCTGAGGGAAACGCGGTTGTGCGTTTGAATATCGACAGCGGCAACTTTGACGTGTTGCGTCGCTCAAGCACGGTATCGATAGATGACGACTATCTATCGCTGCCACGGGAAGTTACGTTTCCGACGGCAAACGGACTTACGGCGCACGGGTTTTTCTATCCGCCGTGCAACCACGCCTATGCACCACCGGAGGGTACCAAGCCGCCGCTCATTGTCGGCTGCCACGGCGGGCCTACCGGCGCAACCTCGACGCCGTTAAACCTCAAAACACAGTACTGGAGCAGTCGTGGGTTCGCGTTGTTCCTCGTCAATTACGGTGGCAGCACCGGCTATGGTCGCGCCTACCGCGAGCGCCTGAACGGCCGCTGGGGCATTGTCGATGTCGATGACTGTGTAAACGCGGTGCGTTCTCTCGTCGCAGAAACAAGGGTCAATAACCAATGCGTTGCCATCTCCGGCGGCAGCGCGGGCGGCTACACCGTGCTCTGCGCCTTGACCTTCCACGACGTATTCACCGCCGGTGCAAGCTATTACGGCGTGAGCGATCTCGAGGCACTGGCGAAAGATACGCATAAGTTCGAGTCGCGTTATCTCGATCGTCTGGTCGGTGCGTATCCGCAGCAGCGCGCCCGCTACCGCGAGCGCTCGCCGATCCACTTTAGCGAGCGCCTATCCTGTCCAGTGATCTTCTTCCAGGGTCTCGAAGACCGCGTCGTCCCTCCCAACCAAGCGGAGCGGATGGTGCAAGCCTTGCGCCGTAAGGGACTGCCCGTGGCCTATCTGCCGGTCGCCGAGGAACAACACGGTTTTCGAAAGGCGGAGAACATCAAACGTGCGCTCGATGCGGAACTCTACTTCTACTCACGCATCTTTGGCTTCGAACTCGCGCAAGCGGTAGAACCGGTGGTTATAGAAAATCTCTAGAAAACAGAAACAAGTTACAAGATGCAAGATCCAAGTTCCAACTGGAGATTCAATAGCAAGGTTTGAACTGAGAGTTCCTGGTATCTTGTCACTTGGATCTTGTATCTTCTAGTTCCTGCATCTTTTTTTCAATCCACGTCTCCACGAGCTTGTTGATCTCTTCTGCACTACGGCCGTCGCTCTCGATCACTGGTCCGATGACCATGCGTATCCGACCCGGACGTTTGATAAAGCTACGCCGCGACCAGAAGGAACCGGCGTTATGGGCAACGGGTACCACAGGGTAACGGCTGGCGCTCGCCAACCGTGCGCCTCCGGTTTTGTATTTGCGGTGCGTGTGCGGTGGCATGCGTGTACCTTCGGGGAAAACCATAACCCAAAGCCCGGCTTTCAGCCTATCAGTACCCTGTTTGATCACCTGTTCTACGGCCTGTCTACCGGCACCGCGCTCGATCGCGATGGGCCTCATCAGCGCCAGCGCCCAGCCAAATAGCGGTATCCACAGCAACTCGCGTTTCAAGACCCATACGAACGGCGGAAAAATAAGTTGATAGGCCAGCGTTTCCCAGCTTGACTGATGCTTGGACAGCACGATAGCTGGCCCCGGCGGCAGGTTTTCCTCGCCTTCCACGCGGAAGTCGAGGCGACACAGATGGCGCAGCAGCCAGATGTGAAAGCGTGCCCATTGCACGATAAACCGGTAGCGCACCAGCGGCGCAAGTGGAAATGTGAGCAAGGACAGCGGCGCATATATGAGCACCGACAACCACATCACCACGTTGAAGAGGATGGAACGCAGGTACACGACATCACCGTTTCGTAAGCTTGCCGGACAGAAGCGCGCTGGCAAACGCTGCCAGATCATCGAACACGGGGACACCGTTGAGCTCAGTGCTCGTACTTAGGGTCTCTTTGCCTTTGCCGGTGCGTACCAGCACCGGCGACGCCCCGACGCGCCGTGCCGCGACAATATCCCGCTCGGCGTCGCCGACCACGAACACCCCATCTAGCTTCACCTTTAGGCACTCGGCCGCCTGCTTAAGTAACCCCGGCAGCGGCTTGCGACAGTCGCACTGATCCTCGGGCTTATGGGGACAGAAGAAGATGCCATCGATGTCACCGCCGTGCGCGCGTACCGCATCCAGCATGCGGGCATGGATACAATCGAGCGTGTCTGTGCTCAGCAGGCCACGACCGATACCGGATTGGTTGGTCGTGACCACGATCCGATAACCCGCCCTGTACAGCCGGGCAATCGCCTCTAGGCTGCCGGGAATAGGAATCCACTCCTCGGGTGACTTTATGTAGTCCTCGGAGTCGTGATTAATAACACCGTCGCGGTCGAGAATTATTAGGCGCATAGACGCTTTGAACAACCCAACGCAGGAGTGGTACACGGACGTGCCGCTTATGGAGCTGAGGACCCAAAGGCGCGAAGTAAATGTTTAAAGCACAATCCACATTCTTTACAGTCTCGCGTCTCTGCGTTGTCAGTTTACCCATCCCTGAATTCGGAAACGCGAATGCGTCCGCCAACCACCCTGCCTGTGCGCATCTGCAAGCGCTCCATCTTTTTCCAGAATGCCTGGTCCAGATCAAACTCCGCCGAAATAGCGGTACCGATCAGCAGGATTAGCAGGTCCGCGCACTCTTCCGCCAACGCCTCCTTCGGTTTCCCTTTGGTGACAGCGGACGCTATTTCACCGAGCTCTTCCACCATTAATGCGACACGGTGGTTCAACTCCTCGCCCCCGCTAGAGCGTAGATCGTGCTTGTCGTGGAACGCCTGTACCGCGGCTAGCATCGCTTGGTAGGAATCCCGGTTCATGCGGCCTCCTGTTAGGTCTGCAGCTTTGAGAGATCAGCGACGCGCAAGAATAATGCGCTGAGGCCGCTCAGCAGTGCTAACCGGTTGTCCCTTACCGCCTCTTCGTCGACCATGACCATCACTTTGTCAAAGAACTCATCGACCTGTGGACGCAGCGCTGCAAGCCGTTTCATAGCCTGCGCATAGTCTCCTTTGTCAAACAAAGGTGCGAGCGTCTGCTTAAGCGACTCCACCTGCTGCGCCAACTGCCTTTCCGCCTCCTCCTTGAGTAACACCGTGGAGACATGGTCCCAGTCCGCGTTACCCCCCTGTCTGAGTATATTGCGAATGCGTTTGTTCGCAGTCGTTAGGCTCTCTGCCTCAGGTAGCTTACGAAACGCCATCACCGCACGCACGCGCCGGTCGAAATCGCTCGGGCGGTCCGGACGCCTGGCAAGTACCGCCTCATACACGTCCAGGCTCACCCCTGTTTCCAGATAATAGGCGCGCAGGCGATCCATCATGAACTCGTATACCTGGTCAACGACATTGGTGGTGCGCAGCTCAGCGGGATAATTCTTGTGGGCAGCATCGAGCAACGCCTTGATATCCAAATCGAGCGCGCGCTCGATGATGATGCGCAGCAGCCCCAGCGCCGCGCGCCGCAGCGCGAACGGATCTTTGTCACCCGTGGGGATCTCGCCGATAGCAAAAATCCCGACTAGCGTGTCCAGTCTATCGGCGACCGCGAGGGCCTGGCCTGTTCTTGTTTTCGGCAAATGGTCGCCAGCAAAGCGTGGCAGGTACTGCTCTGCCATTGCTTCCGCGACTTCGGCGCCCTCGCCGTCATGTTTTGCATAGTAGCGGCCCATAATTCCCTGCAACTCAGGAAACTCGCCCACCATGCCCGACATCAGATCGGCCTTAGACAGAAACGCGGCGCGGTCGGCCAATTGCCTATCGCTGCCCATCTCATCGGCGATTTGTGACGCCAGTACGCGTATGCGATGTATTTTTTCATACACGCTGCCTAGCTTGTTATGAAAAACTACTCCGTCGAGGTCTCGCACCCGGTCTTCTAGACGGACCTTGCGATCCGTCTCCCAGAAAAACTGGGCATCAGCGAAGCGTGCACGTATAACGCGCTCATTGCCCTCGCGCACTTTGTTAACATTCTTGCTCTTGATGTTGGCTACCGTTACGAAATACGGAAGCAACGCACCCTTGGCATTGACCACTGGAAAGCACTTTTGATTATCTTTCATGGTGGCTACAAGCGGTTCGGAGGGGATTTTCAGGAACGTCTTGTCAAACGACGCGAGTATCGGTTCCGGCCATTCCACGAGGGCGGTAACCTCATCCAGTAACGCATCATCGATGACAGCAACACCTTTCTTTCTTTTTGCCAGCGCCTCTGTCTTGGTGCGAACGAGCTTTCTGCGGGTCGCGAGGTCGGCGATCACATAACCGCGCTTTTGCAAGATGTCAGGGTAGGCCTTGGCCGTGCGCACGGACAGCGGCTTTGGATGATGAAAGCGGTGCCCCAGCGTTTGCCGCCCCGTCCTCACCGATAAAATCTCACAGGGAACGACTTTGGCGCCGTGCAGAAGTACCACCCAGTGAACCGGCCGTACGAACTCGGCGTCGAGGTGCGCCCAGCGCATGCGTTTAGGGATCGGCAGCTTCTTCAAGGCCTCAGCCACGATGTTCGGCATGAGCCTGGCTGCGGCTGCGCCCTTCTCCTTGCGCCGGAATACGAGCCAGCTGCCCTTGTCGCTTTCAAGGCGCTCAAGCTTGGCCGGGGTGACGCCACAGGCGCGCGCGAAACCGACCGCCGCCGCCGTCGGCTGACCGTTGTCATCGAACGCCGCCTGCCAAGAAGGACCACGGCGCTCGCTAACGCTGTCCGGCTGCATGAGAAGGATGTCTGGAATTTGCACGGCGAGGCGCCGCGGGGTGGCGTAGACGTTGTAATGTTCGCTTCGCTCAGAGGTCAGACCGGCTACGCGCAAACCCGCATATAGGTTACTCCCTAGGGACTGACTTAGGAGCGCCAGTGATTTCGGCGGCAGTTCTTCAGTGCCAAGCTCGAGCAACAAATCGGCTGTGGGAGCTTCCGGCTTGCGCTTTGGCTTACTACGGCGCTGCAAGTTACTTGGTCTTGCGCTACCCATGGGCGCATTGCTGACGGGTCTTACCGCGCGGGAATCCCAGCGCTTCACGGCTGGCGTAGTAGGCTTCGGCCACCGCACGCACAAGCGTTCTTACGCGGGCAATAAAACGTGCGCGCTCGGTAACGCTAATGGCACGGCGTGCATCCAGAAGATTAAAAAGGTGGGAAGCCTTGAGGGCCATGTCATAGGCCGGTAACGGCAGACCGAGATCTAACAGCCTGCGACTCTCCCGCTCGTAGTCATCGAAATGGCGGAATAGCGTCTTGACGTCGGACCGTTCAAAATTGTAGCCGGAAAACTCCACCTCGTTTTGACGATAGATATCGCCATAACGAAATCCGGGGGTCCACACAAGATCGAACACACTGTCGACACCTTGTATATACATGGCTAAGCGTTCCAACCCGTAGGTGATCTCACCGGTAACGGGCCTACAGTCGAGGCCGCCCACTTGCTGAAAATAGGTAAACTGCGTGACCTCCATCCCATTCAGCCACACCTCCCAACCTAAACCCCAGGCTCCGAGGGTGGGTGATTCCCAGTCATCCTCGACAAAACGAATGTCGTGCTCCAAGCCATCAAGGCCGAGTGTTCGCAGCGAACCCAGATAGAGCTCCTGCATGTCGAGCGGCGACGGTTTTAAGATGACCTGGAATTGATAGTAATGCTGCAGGCGGTTTGGGTTCTCCCCGTAACGTCCATCGGTCGGTCGGCGCGACGGCTGCACATACGCCGCGCGCATAGGCTCGGGCCCGATCGCACCGAGCGTCGTTGCGGGGTGAAAGGTGCCGGCGCCAACCTCCATGTCGTAGGGCTGCATGATAATGCAGCCCTGTTGGGCCCAGTACTGCTGGAGCTTTAGTATCAGTTCTTGGAACGTCAACGGCGTATTCGGTCAGCGCGAGAACGGCGCAAGAAGCGAGCGCGGATTATAACCTGCCAGGGTGCTCTCGCCCACGGGCCCGCCGTTCCGTTTCAGGGACGTGCACGTCGCTTGCGTTTTTTGTGGAACACGATTGACGCTTGCTCGAAGCGCCGCATGAAATTCATGATTTTTTGCGTGCGTCTTAAGAATCGTTGGGTACGCGTTGCCGGATTGTTCTTCTTCGGGCTTGGCAAGGACGCCGCCAGCTCCGCCGATTGGCGTAGGGTCAACTCGGAGACGGGCTTGTGCCAGTAGGTCTGCGAGGCCGCCTCGACCCCGTAGATTCCCCGCCCAAACTCGGCGACATTGAGATAAATTTCGAGTATCCGATGTTTGCGCAAGTGATGTTCCATGCCCCACGTGAGAATCAGTTCATGCCATTTACGTAAAGGGTTTCGTGAAGAACTCAAAAACAGATTTTTCGCAGTCTGCTGGGAAATGGTGCTCGCGCCAAGCACGAATCGGTGCGCTGACAAGTTGTAGTCCATCGCCTCCTTGAACGCGATCAGATCAAAACCGCCGTGTTCGTAGAAACGGATGTCCTCGGCGACAATGACGGCACGTCTGACTTGCCCGGGAATGCTCGTGAGCGGCACGGGTCGCCAACGCAATGGCGGCAGGCTTTGGTCCGTGCGTTGTGTTCGCTCGTAATCGTTGATGAACTTAGATCTGGGAATCGGCCCGCTGATGATCTTCCTCCAGTCGGGCCACGTCAATGTAAGGTAGAACGCATCGACCATCACTAATATCATCAGGCCATAAAACCCCCAGCGTGCCGCGCGCAGCAGCTTAGCAAATAAGGAGTTCTGCCTAGCCCTGCGGTATCGGCGCCGGTAGCGAAGTAGTTTCCAAATCATCTTGTGCTATAAGAAGGGACAGACCATTGTCGACCGCCAATTTTGACAACCAGTACCTAACCGTCGTCTCATGTGAGCTTAAGCAGTCATGACTGAAACTTTTGTCCCACAAGCCTAAATTAAGTGTTTCGTCAATAACATGGTCATGCCGTTAACAAGAGATGGTCGATACCTATCCACATAAGATATCCCTGTTTGTTATCGCACTGATAATGTCCGCTTGCTTCTGGGTAGGACTGGCGTTGGTTATTGAGACAGGTGTCGATCGCTACTTTCCTGATTTCCGACTCGATTACCTCGCCGCTGGCATCGCGGTTTCAATAATTGTAGCTTATCTGGCGGGACACCTGCGCAAGGCCCGACGCCTTGCCTATCTGCGAGGACACGCGGTTGAAATCGGACCGAAGCAGCACCCGGACCTGCATTCGCGTCTACGCTCGGTTTGCAGACGACTGCAAGTCAAAGATCGCCCGACCGCGTATCTATTCCAGAACCCCGAAGTCCCGGATTGCTTCAGTCTGCGTTTCCGCGGAAAAAGCTATCTCGCCTTGAACGGCGAAGTCATCGGTGCGCTCACAGAACGGCAGGGTGCCATTGACTTTGTCATGGGTCATGAGCTCGGGCGTATCCAGGATCAACAAGCACGTTGGTGGCCGGTCATCTTCCCAGCGCTGGTATTGCCTCTGCTAGGACCGGCGTACGCGCGCGCTAAGACCTACAGCTACGACAGGTATGGCATCGCCGCCTGTAAAGTTAAGGTGGATGCTGCTTTTGCGCTGGCAATGATCGCCAGCGGTAGCCGCCGTTGGAAATCCTTTAACATTCCCCAGTTCGCCAGTCAAAGCGCGGGCGCCAGTAGCTTTTGGATGTCGCTCGATGAGTTGAACTCGTCGGTGCCGTGGCTGAGCAAACGCATGGCCCATTTGCGTGCCATTGCTACGGACAGCGATGCGTTCATACCGCGACGCAACCCGTTTGCCTACCTGGTGGCGGCGTTGGTTCCGCATATTGGAGCCCGTGCATGGAGGGGGGTGGCACGTCTGCTCGTGGTCATGTTGTGGGTTGCGGTCGTCGTGCATACCGGAGTTCTGGGTTATCAACACTTGATGGCCAGCGGCATGGTTGACGATGTCGTTCACTGGTGGCGCGATATCGTAACGGACCAAGCGCAACGTTCCGCGGTTGAGGCACCCGCAAGCAAGCAGGTGCGCAACGACGCAGTCGATGAATCCGAAGATCCTTATATGCGCCTGCATGCGGATCTGCGGACGCTCGGTGAACTCGTGCGCGCCCGACATCAGCCACAAGGAGAGATCCCGTGCGAAGTCGATGACGCTAGCGCACTCAAGTTGAACTACCGCTGGGACCGTTATGCCTTTAGTTGCAAGGAACCTGTCGTCTACACCATGGTCGAACGCGGTGAATTCGAGCCTGGGCGGTTGCCGCACATCCGCAAGTACGACTGGCAACGCAAGCGGTTCATCGTCAGCACCTCGAAACGCTAGCTTACTTACAGATAAATAACACCCAAAATCCGCAGGTGTTTACCCGCGGCGCAGACAAATCCGGCTCGTGAACACCGTGGGTCACTCTTGAGCCTGCGTGTTTGCAGCGCAACATTACGTCTGCAATAAGAGATCGTGACTTTTGTTGGACAAGCCGCGCGCTTTAGGATATCGTCAGCAGCCCTAGATTGGGCAAAGCGCCCGAATCACCACGGAGGAGTAGACCACGGAAGGGCCAGACAAAAGATAAAAACAGAACTGGCGGGCCCACCGGGGCCCGTTTTTTCTTGGTTTTGCGCAACCACTGGCGTCACCGTTTCTTCAAGCAAATGCAGTCTGTTAGCAGCAACAAGCCGTCCAGATGAGTCGCTCACACCGACCATGCCTCCCGCCATCGCCCCCGAGTAGATCCGCACGCTAACGACAAGCAGTGTAGCGGCACACGCAGACGTGCTGAGACTACCAGTTTGGGCTAGTATTTCGCCTACAACGCGTGACGGAAAAAGGGTCAATGGAGAAACAGCGCAAAGCGGTCGCCCTCATTTCAGGTGGTCTGGACTCAATGCTGGCCACGCAGCTGATTCTCGACCAGGGCATCCACACCGAAGGGATCAACTTTTTTACGGGGTTCTGCGTCGAGGGGCACACGCATGCGATCCGCAACCGCGAACGACGCAAGCGCAAACGCAACAACGCACTGTGGGTGGCGGAACAGCTCGGCGTCAAGCTACACATCATCGATGTCATTGAGGAGTACAAGCACATTGTGATCAACCCTAAGCACGGATACGGTGCGCATCTCAACCCGTGCTTGGACTGCAAGGGCTTTATGGTCGGTAAGGCACGCGAGTGGATGGAGACTAATGATTTCGACTTCATCATTACTGGCGAGGTGATCGGTCAGCGCCCGAAATCGCAAAGGCGAGATACCATGCCGATTGTCGCGCGCGAATCCGGCGCGTTTGACCGGTTGTTGCGGCCCTTGTGTGCGAAGCTGTTGCCGCCAACACTGCCGGAACTTGAGGGCTGGGTAGACCGCAACAAGCTCTTGGACTTCAATGGGCGCAGTCGCAAACCGCAAATGGCCTTGGCCACCAAATATGGCTTCACTGATTATTCTCAGCCGGCAGGCGGCTGCTGCTTTCTCACCGATGGGCAATACGCCAACAAGCTTGCCGACCTATGGAAGGCGCGCGGCGAAAAGCGCTACGACTTCGATGACATCATGCTGTTAAAGGTGGGCCGTCACTTACGCCCACGACCACACTTCAAGCTCATCGTCGGGCGCGACGAAGGGGAGAACAATTTCCTGAACGGCTACCGGCGACAATATCTCCACCTATTCCCCACGAGCCATAAGGGTCCGCTGGTGCTGATCACTGGAGAGGCCGGTGCTGACGATCTGCGGCTGGCAGCAAGGCTTACGGCCCGCTTCAGCCAGGGTCGGGAGAGCGAGGAGGTAAGCGTCGCCGTGCGCAACAGACAAGGCAGCGAGCAGCTACTGAAAGTCAAGCCCCTACGCCCTGAGGAGATTCCTACCGATTGGTATCTATGACTCGGCACGCGCTTGACGCTCGCAATCTGCTGTGTCCATTGCCGGTCATTCGGGTGCAGGACAAGGTCAAGACGCTGACGACCGGCGACGTACTCGAGGTACTCTGCACCGACCCGGGCGCTACGCATGACATCCCCGCCTGGTGCCGCATTCACGGCCACAAGGTAATAAGCACGCACACCGAGGATCGCGACATCATCATCATCATCGAGGTTGGGTAACGTGGCCTACAATCCTGTCCACGGATCCCCAGAAGAACCAGTAAACAAGGAATGCGGCGAAAGCCGCTACCGTGAGATTCACCGCGTCACGGTAGTAGGCGCGATTGTCGATCTCGCACTCGGCATTGCCAAAATCGCCTTTGGGATTGTCGCCCACTCGCAAGCACTAATTGCTGACGGTCTCCATTCCCTTTCCGATCTTGCCACCGATGTGGTCGTGATATATGCGGCCAAGCACGGTAGCCGCGCGGCCGACGAAGAACATCCCTATGGGCACAAGCGTATCGAAACCATGGCCACAGTCGGACTGGGTGTGGCCCTGATCGCAACTGCAACAGGTGTCTGTTGGGACGCCGCGCGCCGGTTGTTCAATCCCGAGTTACTGCTGACTCCAGGCGTCTGGGCACTGGTGATCGCGGTGCTATCCATCTTGGCGAAAGAAGGCATTTACCATTACACCATGCATGCGGCCAGAAAGTACCGATCCGGCTTGCTGCGCGCCAACGCATGGCACAGTCGAAGCGATGCACTCTCGTCGATAATCGTCGTGGTTGGAATCGTCGGGACTATGGCCGGGCTTTGGTACCTGGACGCCATCGCCGCTATCGGTGTGGCACTGATGATCGCCAAGATCGGATGGGACTTCAGTTGGCAGAGTGCGCGCGAACTGGTCGACACGGGCCTTGCGCGAGAGCGAGTGAATGCGATCCGGCACACGATCACGGCTGTCGACGGAGTAGAGGCTTTGCACATGCTGCGCAGCCGACGTATGGGCGACGACGCACTGGTCGACGTTCACATTCAGGTAGATCCTAGGCTCAGCGTATCCGAAGGCCATCAGATCAGTGAAACGGTGCGGACCCGGCTTATCGATGAAATCGAAGAAGTGAGTGATGTCATGGTGCATATCGACCCGGAGGACGACGAGACAGCGACGCCCACTGGGGTATTACCGCTACGCGAGGTCGTGCAGAAACGCCTGGCGCAGCAATTTCGTAACATCGAGGCTGCCACGCGTATCGAGAAAATCACGCTGCACTACCTCGCTGGCAAGATCCATGTGGAGTTGCTATTGCCTTTGGATGTGCTCGATAAAAATGACGCCACCGAGCTGGAGCAGCGCTTCACCGACGCGGTCAAGGACGATAGTCAGATCGGCAGGGTAGAGCTGCGATTTCGCTAACGCACTATTTTTGCGCATAATGCCTCCGCTACTGCACCGATAGTGTGCGTACGCATTCCGGGCAAAACCTTTTGCTGCGTTAAATCAAAGAGTTACATACGAGTGCGGGCTGGCACGTTTCCTGCCAGAGGATGACTCGGTTTTCTCATTCTGCACTTAAGCACCCCGCTAAGCACGTTATTGTAGGAGGACCGTCGATGTCTGTCGCTGATGTTTTGAAGATGATGAAAGAAGACAAGGTAAAGTTCGTTGACTTGCGCTTCACCGACACCAAGGGGAAAGAACAACACGTCTCGGTGCCGGCGCACGTAGTCGATGAAGACACGTTCGAAAACGGCAAGATGTTCGACGGGTCGAGCATCGCCGGCTGGAAGGGCATTCAAGAGTCCGACATGATCTTGATGCCGGAGCCCGAAAGCGCCGTCATGGATCCGTTTATGGAGGAACCCACGCTCGTACTGCGGTGCGACATTATTGAGCCAGCTACGATGCAGGGCTATGAGCGCGATCCTCGCACCATTGCCAAGCGCGCGCAGGCCTACCTGACGAGCACTGGCATCGCCGATACCGCCTACTTTGGGCCGGAGCCGGAGTTCTTCGTATTCGATGACGTACGCTGGGGCACCGATATGAGCGGCAGCTTCGTCAAAGTGGACTCGGAGGAGGCCGAGTGGAATTCGGAAAAGGCCTATGAAGGCGGCAACCTCGGCCACCGCCCATCGGTCAAGGGTGGTTACTTCCCGGTACCGCCGGTGGACAGCCTGCAGGACATCCGTTCGGCGATGGCCTTAGCGATGACCGAGATGGGAGTGACGGTGGAGGCCCATCACCACGAGGTGGCGACCGCGGGTCAGAATGAGATTGGTACACGCTTTGCGAGCCTAGTGCGCAAGGCAGACGAAATGCAGATTCTAAAATACTGCGTGCATAACGTAGCGCACTCCTACGGCAAAACGGCCACTTTCATGCCGAAGCCGCTTGTCGGTGATAACGGTAACGGTATGCATGTGCATCAGTCCTTGTACAAGACAGGCGAGAATGTGTTTGCTGGCGATCAATATGGCGGCTTAAGCCAGACGGCACTCTACTACATCGGTGGCATTTTCAAGCATGCCCGTGCGCTCAACGCCTTTACGAACGCGACCACCAATCGCTATAAGCGACTGGTGCCGGGCTTTGAGGCGCCGGTGCTGCTGGCGTACTCCGCACGCAACCGGTCCTCAGCGATACGTGTACCGCACGTGGCGAGTCCTAAGGCGCGACGCCTCGAAGTGCGCTTCCCGGATTCTGCCGGCAACCCCTACTTCAGCTTCGCCGCCATGATGATGGCTGGGCTTGACGGCATACTGAACAAAATTGCGCCGGGTGATCCGTTGGAAAAGGATATGTATGACCTGCCGCCGGAAGAGGCAAAACAGATAGCCACGGTATCGCATTTGCTCGATGTGTCGCTCGAGGCCTTGGATCAGGACCGGGCATTCCTCAAGGGCGGCGGGGTGTTCACGGACGACGCGATCGATGCCTACATGGAGCTAAAAATGGAAGAGGTTACGCGCATCCGCATGACCACCCATCCGGTGGAGTTCGACATGTACTACAGCCTCTGAGGGGCGCTTTGCTTGCAAGACCCCCGAACCCGAGGGCTTTTTTTGGCCACGGCTAAACATGCACTATTTTGGTGCAGTTGCTCCTGTTAGAATAGTAAACCCTGTAAGTGCTTATTTTGCAGAAAGAAAATGCGCCCGCCGAGGCCACACCGACCGCTGTGATGCCGACAAGCGCCACCGACAGCTTGCTAGATAACCTTACCACCGCGGTAATGAAACTCGACCGCGACCTGCGACTGACGTTTATCAACGCGGCGGGGGAGATGCTGTTTGAGGTGAGTGCCAAAAAGGTGCTCGGGCGAACGCTCGCGGAGCTGCTGCCGCGCAGCCGCGTGCTCGCCAGACGCCTGCGGCAGAGCCTGCGGCAGCAGGCCCCGTTCACGGCGCGCGGGGTGCGGCTGTTACTTCCCGCCCACCAGTCGATCACGGTTGACTGCACGGTCTCGCCGCTAACCGACGACGGTACAGACGTCGGGTTGCTGGTGGAACTGACACAAGTGGATCGGTTGTTGCGTCTAGCCAAGGAGGAAAAAATGATTCGACGCCAGAGTGTGAACCGCGCCCTCGTTAAGGGACTGGCGCACGAGATCAAAAATCCCTTAGGCGGTTTGCGCGGCGCCGCGCAGCTGCTCGAGCGCGAGCTAGCAGACGACACACTCAAAGAGTACACGAGCATCATTATTCGTGAGGCCGATCGGCTACGCCACCTCGTCGACCGCATGGTCGGCCCAAGCCAACCGCTCAACCGACAACCGGTGAATCTGCACGAGATTCTGGAACATGTGTGTAACCTTGTGTTGGCGGAAAATCCTCAGGGTATTCGTATCGAGCGTGATTATGATCCGAGTCTGCCCCCCTTTGCGGGCGACCCTGCACAGCTGATTCAGGCGGTGCTCAATATCGTCAGGAACTCGGTAGAAGCCGTCAACGGGTGCGGCCGCATTGAGCTACGCACAAGCATTGAACGGCAGTTCACCATCGGCCAAAAGCGCTACCGCTTGGCCTTGCGCGCGGATGTGCAAGACGATGGGCCTGGCGTCTCGGAAGACTTGTTGGACAGCATCTTTTATCCAATGGTGACGGATAAACCCGAAGGGAGTGGCTTAGGACTCGCTATTGCCCAGGACATTATCAATAAACACGGCGGCTTGATCGAATGTTCAAGCCGGCCTAAGGAGACCGTCTTTAGCATTTACCTACCGCTGGAGGAAACCAATGGCTAGCCAGGGCGTTATATGGGTCATCGATGATGATCGCTCGATTCGCTGGGTGCTGGAGAAAGCGCTACAACGTGCGGAGCTGTCGGTGCGCTGCTTTCCCACAGCGGAAAACATTGGTCAAATGCTCGAGCGTGGGTGCCCCGATGTGATCATTACTGATATACGCATGCCGGGAACGAGCGGGCTGGACGTACTCGAGGTCATTAACAGAAAAGCACCCGACATTCCGGTTATCGTCATAACCGCTCATACCGACTTCGACAGCGCCGTTTCATCGTACCGCGGTGGAGCATTCGAATATCTCCCTAAACCGTTCGATGTCGATGAGGCGGTTAATCTTGTACGCCGGGCGCTCGAGCAACGGCAAGGGCAGCCCGCCGCGTCCACACTGGCAGAGCGCCAGACCGCGGAAATCATCGGCGAGGCGCCGGCCATGCAGGAAGCATTTCGCGCTATCGGCCGTCTCAGTAGCGCCCACTTCAACGTGTTAATCAGCGGCGAGTCGGGCACCGGCAAGGAGCTTGTCGCGCGCGCTCTGCACAATCATAGCCCCCGAGTCGATGGTCCCTTCGTAGTCATAAACACGGCTGCGGTTCCACGCGAACTCCTCGAATCGGAACTGTTTGGCCATGAGCGTGGAGCCTTTACTGGCGCACACGCGCAGCGCAAGGGGCGATTCGAACAGGCAAACGGTGGGACGCTGTTTCTCGACGAGATTGGCGACATGCCGGCTGAGCTTCAGACCCGCCTGCTACGGGTGCTCGCCGATGGACGCTTCTATCGGCTCGGCGGGTATGAACAGATCGAGACCGACGTGCGTGTCATTGCCGCCACCAACCAGGACCTTGAGATCCGGGTAAAGCAAGGTCGATTCCGTGAAGACCTATTCCACCGGCTTAATGTAATTCGTATTCACCTGCCGGCGCTGCGAGAGCGGCGAGAAGACGTTCCGGTGCTGCTCAAATACTTCCTGCAACGATCCGCCGAAGAACTGGGTGTTGACCCCAAACGGCTTGCAGCGAATACCGAGACATATCTGTGCCGGCTGCCTTGGCCCGGCAACGTTCGCCAACTGGAAAACACTTGCCGCTGGTTGACGGTGATGGCGCCGGGCCAGATTGTACGCGTGCACGATCTCCCGCCCGAGTTGCGCGCAGCGGAAACATCGGCAACAACAAGCGAATGGGAAACAAGTCTGCGCGACGTCGCGCAACAATCGCTTGCGCGGGGTGAGCCCCAGATTTTTAAGCACTTAAACACTCGTTTTGAACGCATTCTCATTGAGGCCGCGCTGAAACACACACGTGGGAAAAAACAGGATGCAGCGCAAAAGTTGGGACTAGGGCGCAACACGTTGACGCGCAAACTCAAGGAACTCGGGTTACCTCATGCGCGCTAACTTTGGCAAATAAGGTCGCGCGGGGCATCGCTCAAACCACTGCGCTCTGCTCTAGGCAGCTACTACCTATTGATTGAACGCCCAGAGGCCAGGCAGCCTCCTATGCCATGCCGGTTGCGCTCATCGTCATTGTCGCGATTAACCTGATCTCTTACTATCTCCTTAAGGCGCCAACATCACCCATCGTGGTATCACCACCGTCATGGCTATGTCGATGTGTCTCGCATGACCTCGAGCCTCGGGAGTTCCCTCGGCGCGGTGATTTCGGCGTCATCGCGGGCGCCAGGTTCGTCGTCGGGGAGTGGTGGGGGTGGCTCCTCCGGCGGAGGCGGCGGCGGCTGGTAACGTCGGCAGATAACCCTGCTGCCAACAACAATTCACGGAGACCGGTAATAGCTGTGACCGCCACTACGACAAACGGTCAATAGTAACAAGAAGGAGCGACGCACAATGTCCCTGGAGCAAAACGAAACGCGTGATCGCTTTCCGCATTTTCTCGCTATTCCCACGCGTTGGATGGACAATGACATCTACGGGCATGTCAATAACGTCGTTTATTATTCCTATTTCGACACTGTCATTAACCACTACCTCGTGGCCGAAGGCGGACTCGACATCGCTGCCGGACCGGTCATCGGCATCGCCGCCGAGAGCCTGTGCCGGTTCCAGCGTGAACTAACTTTTCCCGAAGTTGTCGAGGCTGGGCTGCGGGTCGCGCATGTGGGCAACGCAAGCGTGCGTTACGAAATCGGGCTGTTCAGTCGCGACCATGAACAGGCAACCGCCGTAGGTTACTTCGTGCATGTGTTCGTGGATCGCAACACGCGCAAACCGGTACCCATACCACCACAAATCCGCTCGGCACTAGAAATGCTGCTCGTAACTGACTGAACAAGCCGCACTAACACGGCCCAGTATTCGAGACTGTTCAAATATGGAACAAATCGACGAGGTACTTTCCTTCTGGCTTGGCGCGCTGGGAGATGACGGCTTGCCTCGCGAGAACCGCAGCAGACTCTGGTTTCAAAGCAACGCCACGACTGATAAGCTCATTCGCGAACGCTTCGAAGACGATCTACAAAAGGCAGCTGTCGGCGAACTCGTTGACTGGGAACAAAACGCAAAAGGACGCCTGGCACTTATCGTACTGCTCGATCAGTTCTCGCGGAATATTTACAGAGGGACACCGAAAGCATTTACGCAAGATAAACAAGCCCGCACGTTATGTCTTGGCGGTATAGAACAAGGTCATGATCTTACGCTTGCACCTATCGAACGTGCATTTTTTTATCTGCCGCTGGCACACGCCGAGAGTCCGGAAATGCAAGACAAGTCGGTTGCGCTCCTGCAAGCGCTTGTGCAGTCCGTACCGCATGCGACGCGGCGTAAGCTCCAGACTTTCCTTGACCACGCGATCGGCCACCGCGATATCATTGAGCGTTTTGGTCGATTTCCCCACCGCAATAATATTCTCGACCGCCCTTCGACGCCTGAGGAGTTGGCATTTCTGAATGCAAATACATCTACCTTTGGGCAGGGCTAAGCATTCCGCGCCGCTAACACCCGTTCGCCCCCGTTAAAGTAATGCTAAAGCGAATCGTCGACGTCCGAGACAATGAAATTCGTGCGCTGTGGCTCTCTTTTGCCTACTTCTTTTGCCTGCTTTGCGGTTACTACATTCTGCGCCCGCTGCGCGATGAGATGGGCATCGCGGGCGGCATAGAGAATTTGCCATGGGTGTTCACCGGCACATTTCTCGCCATGCTTGTCGTCGTGCCAATTTTCGGTGTCCTGGCTGCGAAGCTTCCGCGCGCGAAGCTGTTGCCGCTCGTGTACTACTTTTTCATCTTTAACCTGCTGGTGTTCTTCGTACTGTTTCAAAGCAGTATCGCAACACCCTATGTAGCCCGCGCTTTCTTCATCTGGGTCAGTATTTTCAATCTGTTCGTGGTCTCGGTGTTCTGGAGCTTTATGGCAGATCTTTATAGCAACGAGCAGGCTCGTCGCTTGTTCGGCTTCATCGCGGCCGGGGGTAGCGCGGGCGCGATCGTCGGCCCCGCATTGACAGCAGGTCTGGCCGTACCGATGGGGCCATTCAACCTACTCTTGATCTCCGCGCTCTTTCTGGCGCTTGCCGTCGTCTGCATCCACCAGCTAGGGCGTTGGGCACGGCAGCGCGAAGCATCCGTGGCTTCGCCAGCATCATCAGTTCATAACGCAGAGATGCCAATCGGTGGTGGCGTGCTCACCGGTGTCAAACTCGTCTTTCGCTCACCTTACTTGTTGGGGATTTGTCTGTTTATCTGGCTCTATACCACACTATCCACGTTTCTTTATTTCGAGCAGGCTCACTTGGTAGCGGCCGCGTTTGCGGAGTCTGCGCAACGCACGACCCTGTTTGCTTTCATGGACCTTACGGTGAATACACTTACGGTCTTGGGCCAGCTGTTTCTGACGGGGCGGGTGGTTGCCCGTTTCGGGTTACCCGTGACGCTGGCGCTTATACCCGCCGTCGTGCTGCTCGGTTTCACCGTGCTTGGACTCTTTCCAGTACTGGTAGTGCTAGTCGTTTTGCAGGTGCTTCGCCGCGCCGGTAACTTTGCGATCGCAAGACCGGCGCGCGAGATGCTGTTTACCGTCGTCGGAAGGGAACAAAAGTACAAGTCCAAGAATTTCATCGACACGGTGGTTTACCGCGGTGGCGACGCGGTCAGTGGCTGGGCATTCGCGGGACTGGCCGGTCTCGGGCTGGGGTTGTCGGCAATCGCATTCGTTGCCGTCCCGTTGGCCACTGCCTGGTTGTTCACCGGGCTGTCGTTGGGCAACAAACAGGAAGTCCTGCGGCAGGCTGTCAACAATCGCGCCTTCGGTGCTCAGCCGCTCTCACCCTGACCGGCAACGGCGTCGCAGACGCGCGGTTGCGTTTCAATATTCGTACAAAGCTTGGATAGCGATCGCCTACTTCGAATTTTTGGAGAGTCGGAACGGAAAAAGATTCGTAAGATTGCTGAGTTGCTCGTCGTTTTCTTTCACATATTTCGGTTCGGCGACCGTGCTCACGCAGTCAGCATGCATACCCTGAAAAGTGATCATATTTTTGTTGACCGAGTAGAACACCAGTTCAGAGCCCATGGTTAACCTGTACTTTCTGTCTGCTGACAACCGATATGTGCGACCATAGCGGTTCAGTGCGACTGCTTTCACGATAGAAACCATAGTCCTTATCTGCGTAGGTAGGTCAGATGACAGCGGGCGCGTTCCGTCGTTCTCTCGATGAACCTTGAAGAGCCGAGTGACAAGGGTCTATGCTCTGTTATTGAATTGGGTATTTCTAGCATTGCAGCCCCCGAGAAGTGGAGGTCGGTATGGCGAAAGAAGACAATCTCCCTGGATCCGGAGTGAGCGCGCGCCCGTGCAAACGAGTAATGCTTGCCGCGTTGGTCGGCATGGTTTACATGGCTCCCGCCCACGCCTACCTCGACCCCGGTACCGGCAGCATCATCTTGCAGAGCCTGTTGGCCGGCATTGCCGCCGCGATGGCTATCGCGGGCATGTATTGGCAACGTATCAAGGCCTTTTTCTCGTCCCTATTCGCCTCGAAGAAACTGACAGATTCGAACCCCGAACAAGACACCGAGAACTAGGATCGTCATGGATCCCGCACGTACCGCTACCGGTTCGTTTCGGGACCCCAGTGGCCGCGTCTATGTGATCGCTGATCGCGTATTCCGCACCGTGATGCCGAGTGCGGCCGAGGATTTCGAATTCGTCCGCTCCACGGGCTTGCTCAAGCGCCTTATCGAAGAGGGCCACGTCATCGCCGAGAAGACCGTCGATCCCAGTGTGCTGGGGGCATCCGCTCGTGGCGCCCGCTATGTGCTGGAGCACCCGAGGCTGCCGTTTGTCTCCTACCCCTACGAGTGGCCCTTCCCCGCTCTGAAAGCCGCCGCGTTGCTCCAAGTGGAGCTCTATCTCAAGGCATTAGCGCACGGGGTGACACTCTCTGACGCCACCGCATACAACATCCAATTCCGCGGGGTCGAGCCGGTATTCATCGATACCCTGTCGTTTCGACGTTATCGAGAGGGCGAGTTCTGGACTGCCCACCGCCAGTTCTGCGAGCAGTTCGTCAACCCCTTGTTACTGCGCGCGTTGATCGGCATCCCCCACAATGCCTGGTACCGCGGCGCGCTCGAAGGGGTACCCGTGCAAGACCTCAGTCGACTGCTACCCTGGAGGCGTAAGCTGTCCTGGAACGTGCTGACGCACGTTTCGATGCAAGCACGCTTTCAGAGAAGATCCACGCACAAGGACGATGCCGAACGACGCATCCAGGGAAAAGGTCTGCCGCTGATTGCCTTTCAACAGATACTTCGCGGGTTGCAAAAGTGGATAGCGAGGCTCGAGCCGGCAGATACCGGCAAGACGCTATGGGTAGATTATGCGCAGGATAACAGCTACGCCTCCGAAGAGGCGCGCGCGAAGAGGCGTTTCGTCGCCGAGTTTGCAGCGGCGGTGAAACCCCGACTGCTATGGGATATCGGCTGCAACACGGGAGACTACTCAAAGGCCGCGCTGGAGGCGGGCACTGAGTTCGCGGTGGGGTTTGATTTCGATCAGGGGGCGCTGGATAGAGCGTTCTCCCGCGCCAAGACGGAAAGATTGAACTTCCTACCTTTGTTTCTCGACGCCGCCAACCCCGCCCCTAGCCAGGGCTGGGCGCAAGCCGAACGCATGGGTCTTAGGCAACGTGCCGATGCCGATGCGGTAGTGGCGCTCGCGCTTATCCATCATCTCGCAATCGCAAGAAATATCCCTTTGGATGAGGTCGTGGATTGGCTGGTTAGCATGGCGCCCCAGGGCATAATCGAATTCATCCAGAAGTCCGACCCCATGGTGCAGACGCTGTTGCGGCTGCGAGCGGACATATTCAGTGAGTATAGCGAAGCGTCGTTCGTGCGCGCGCTCGAAGCGCGCGCCGAGATCGTGCAATCCGCTATGGTGTCTGCCACCGAGCGGCGGCTCTACTGGTTCCGACGTCGCTAACGCGGGTGAGCGCACACGAGAGGAATCGATAAATGATCCGTGGTCGCGAAATGCAAACAGTCAAGGCAATGGGCCTAGGCGCCATCCTGGCGTCCCATATCTTTTTGTTTGCCCCCTTCACTTTGTATGTTGGCAACGTCGATGAGTTCACGGTCTCGCTCACAACGATCCTGAGCTTTTACCTTCGCCCTGCCATATTCCTCATCGCCGCGTTTGGGTTGGTCGGCGCGATCTTGAGCACCTCAGTTTTCCGCCGCTACCTGGTCCTGCTCGCTGCCCTCAGCGTTCTGCTCTGGCTGCAGGGCAACCTACTCGTGTGGGAATATGGGTTACTGGATGGTCGGCGCATCGATTGGACGGCGGGTGCGTGGCGCGGGTGGGTGGATCTGGGCGTGTGGATGGGTGTGCTCCTGCTCGCCGTGTGCTTTCACCGGCGTATCGGAAAGCCGGTTATCTATCTTGCGGTCGCAAGTTTCTCCCTGCAGCTAACCCTTTCCGTGCTCACGGGGATACAAAACGCCCCCATGCTGGTCGAGAAATCCGAGACCAAGGCCTCCGTCGATGCGCTGGGTGAGATATATCGGTTCTCCTCCCATAAGAACGTGGTGCACATCATCGCCGATGGATTTCAATCCGATGTGTTCGAGGAGATCATCAACGACGATGAGGACGGGGCGCGCTTCGCCTCCGCGCTCAAAGGATTTGTCTTTTTCAAAGACAACATAGGCGCGTTTCCGTATACGCATATGTCGGTGCCGGCTATCTTGAGCGGGGAGATTTACCGCAACCACATTCCCCGGGATGAGTTTCTCAACAAGACCCTCGGCGGCAAGACAATCTTGAACGCCGTTCATAGCGCCGGCTACGAGGTCGATATCGCGGCTGCAGCAGGAACCATATTCCACATGTACACGAAAGGCAGCTACACGAACGCGTACATCGTGTCATCCAGTCACCACGTGAGCGCGCGGGAATACGAGATCAGTGATGCCGCCGAGCTCTTCGATCTGGCGCTGTTTCGGCTTACCCCTCATTTTCTGAAACGCTATGTGTACAACGATCAACTTTGGCTGGTCCAGTCCCTTTTGAGCGATTCCGAATACATGAGGCTGAGGTTCTTCGCGCATATCGCCTTCCTGCGCCAGTTGCAAGAGAACATGTCGGCGGATAGATCAACCGCGGTCTACAAGCTGCTCCACGTGATGTTGAGTCACAATCCGATGGTCGCCAACGAGAACTGTGAATATGCCGGCCGCGTACTCCCGACCGTGCGCGCGACGGTCAAGATCCAGGCCAGATGCGGTCTCGCCGAGGTGGTGGGCGTGCTGGAGAGGATGAAGGCGCTTGGCATCTATGATGATGCCACGATCGTTCTCATGGCCGATCACGGTGCCTGGGTGCCGCCAAGTGGACTGAAAGGACGCCTCCAGCCGGACGGAAAGTCCGTCGTCATGATGGACCCCACGACCGTGGCGATGGCGCTGCCCTTGATGGCGATCAAGCCCCCGGGGGCGAGCGGCGCCCTGCAGATATCGATGGCGCCCAGCTCGATCGTCGACACCCCGGCCACTATCGCTTCGGTGCTGGGGTTGAACGCGGAATTCGACGGCGCTTCGGCTTTTGATCTACGCCCTGACGAACTGAGAGAAAGAAGGTACTATGCCTACGAGTACCGGCGCAGCGAATGGACAGCACAGTACCTGACTCCCATCCAGGAGTTCATCGTACGGGGAAGTGTCCTCGACAGCGCCGCCTGGCGACGCGGCGATCGGTTCCTCCCTAACGGGGTCGTGCAGGAAAGATAGGTGTGTCACCATTAGGCAAAGATGCTGATCACCGGGGATTTCATCGACACCGAAACCGCGCCTGGCTACGGTCTCGTCGATTGAGTAGTCGATGTCGACGAGTCAAACGATACGACTGCGCCCTGGAGCATTGAAATCTTTCTCTCGTGAAGCGAGCTTGCTCACGGGCCAAGGCCGGGGCCGGAGATCTGGGGCCACTATCTGCCGAGGAAGCGCATCACCCTCAGAACATCTGACGATTTGCTGTTCGCGCGGGGTGGTAAATGACTCAAGCGATCTCTGTTAGAACTTGCAACAGATGAGCGCATCGTTGAATCAACGCGATTTCGAGGTGGAGCGAGTTCTAACTGAGCTCGCAGCCGTCGGTGCAACATCGGTTAGGATCTTCCCGGAAGACTTTCGGCTGACGCTGCTCAAGGAGGCTGAAAGCTATCGCTACAGGCCGGGCCGGGAGAACGTCGGCAGCGGTGACCGAATCGTCAGACAACAGCTGAGCGTGTTCGATGCTTTTGCCGACACGAGCATGTATCGGTCACTGAAGGAAGCGTTTCAGGAACTGGTCGACCAGTCATTGGCAAACTTACGGCGTTACCCGTTCGCCACGCCGCTACACTTTAATTCCATGACATTGCAAAGATACGACAGCGGCTCGCTCGGCATTACCCCGCATCGGGATAACCTAAGCTACATTAATCTGGTATGTATCTTTGTCGTCGCCGGTAACGGAAGCTTTCATATCTGCGCCGACCGATCAGGGACGGGCACCAGAGAGATTCCTGCACCGCCAGGTCATGTGATTCTGATGAAAGCCCCTGGCTTTCTGGGCACAAAGGACCGGCCCTTCCACTACGTCACCGGTATCCAACAACCTAGATATACATTCGGATTGCGACAGGATCGTGCGCACGCCTGTGCCGGCGTATCGGCAGCAAAATAAGCAAGCGTTGGTTGTTTTGATGATGGTGCAAGGCGTACTGGCAGGCCATCTGCCGACCATCGTGCCGCAGCCACCAATGCCCCTATCGCTTGTGGGTTCATCGCCATCGGCTCAACAATCAGCTAGCCGCGACGACAGCGGCATCCTCGCTTGCGCGCCGTCGTCAACGGTCGGAACCGGCTAACCTTTTGTCCGAATCGGGCCGGGAAACACGGTACGTCTGCTGGACATCTGACCGTCGTGGTCTAGTTTTAAGTAGCCATACCATAAAATCAGCGGGCCGATCGATTCCGTAGAGGTGAACCTCACCGTTGCCCGAAAGCAACGATCGACGAATCGGTTGCGCGCCTCTAGGCTGACTTAGCGGATCGGGAGCGATCCAATCACCTTCTGCCGGAAGCAGACTTGGGTATGCCCAAGGGGCGCTCATCAACCGCTAAACGGAAAGAGCGGGCGAAAGCGGACGCACTAGCGTGCGCCCCATCCAGGATGCGCACAAGGGACTGTGCGCATCCACTTACTTTTCTTCTGACAGGATTCTATCAACACGAACGTTATTGGGCCGTCATTTTAACGACGCCACTCACGGTAAACGCGGTAACCGTACGGTGACGAGGTCTTTGTTATGTCTGAAAAGCGCGCGAAATGGCGAACCCTCATCCTGATATCCGCCGCGCTGAACGTGGCGCTTCTCGCCGGTGCCTCTTTGACCGGCAATGTGCCTTACGCAGCATCGAGCGCGTTCGTGTCGGCTCCGGACCTTTTTAAAACGCAGTTCTTCGCCCCCGCCACAACGCTACAAAAGCAACTCGTCTTCAGCGCTCCCCCCGATGAGTTGGTCACAGACACGCATGAACTGTACCGACCGATAGCCGAGTACCTGTCACGGGTTACGGGGAAACAGGTCGTTTACAAAGCTCCAAGGAGCTGGCGTTCTTATCTGCGCGGCATGCAAAGGGGCGACTATGACCTCGTTCTCGACAGTCCGCACTTCGCCAGTTGGCGCATCGCGAGATTGACGCATGACCCGGTAGTGAGGGTAGCCGGCCAGCGTACTTTCGTTGTCGTTATCCGAAGAGATAACGACAGAATAAGGCAGTTGACAGATTTGGCGGGACAACGCGTCTGCGGCCCCGCAGCCCTCCAAGCGGGAGGCTTGATCCTGCACAGCCAGTTCGATAATCCTGCACGTCAGCCGGTGTTCGTCGAATCCAGCGGCGGACTCGACAGCTACCAGGCACTAATGGATGGCACCTGTGACAGCGCGATCCTGTCGCTTCATGTTTACGAAGAAGCCGATCCAAAGCGTAAAAGCGCGCGCGTGTTATTCAAGAGCGCGGCAATGCCGTATCAGACCTTGACCGCAGGCCCGCGTGTGTCCGCGCATGACAAGACGATCATAAGGCGCGCGCTGTTATCACCGGAGGGACAAACGGTGACGAAAGCACTTTGTGACCGATTTCAGGCAGCGGGAATGACCCCAGCTACTGAGTCCGAGTATGCCGGGCTGCATACGCTTCTCAAAAACCACTGGGGTTTTGATGTATAAAAACAGTACCAAGTAGCAAGTCTCAAGTGCCAAGAAAAATCACTAAGTGCAAACGTATCATCGCCGCTGGCTAGTCTTGTTCCTTGCTACTTCACACTTGTCACTTGATCCTTAGTTACTAATTTTCCTATCGTCAACCCCTGCACGACGATAGAAAACACCACGACGATGTATGTCATCGCCAAGATGGCTTCGCGCTGCGCGCCTGCAGGCAACGAAAGTGCCAGCGCCACGGAAATACCCCCACGCAGCCCACCCCACGTCAATATCTGGATAACGCGCGGACTAAAGGTCCGCCACCGTCGCATGATCCCAATAGGGACAGCGACACTGACGAACCTCGCGAACAGCACCAATGGTATCGCCATCACGGCAGCCAGCAGATACTGCTCTGTGAACGTAAGCACCAGGATCTCCAGACCAATCAGAACAAAGAGCACGGCATTCAGGATTTCATCGACAAGCTCCCAGAACGTATCCAGGTGTTGGCGTGTGCGCGCCGACATGGCGAGCCGGCGGCCGTGATTTCCAATGAGCAGCCCCGCGACCACCATCGCGATCGGACCGGACACGTGGATCGCGTTGGCAAGCGCATAACCACCCATTACTAACGCGAGTGTGATTAGTATCTCCACCTGATAGTTGTCGACGGCACTCAACATGCGATAGGCAATAAAACCTGTAACGAGCCCGAAGACCGCACCTCCCAGTGCCTCGATCACGAACAGCAGTACTACTTCTGTAGACGTGATGTCTCCGCTGCCGGTAGCAAGCCGGAACAGCACGATAAACAGCACCACCGCAATACCATCATTAAACAGTGATTCACCCGATATCTTTGTCTCTAGACTTTTGGGCACCTTCGCCTTCTTGACGATACCGAGCACGGCAATGGGATCGGTGGGTGAGATCAGCGCGCCAAAAAGTAGACAATAGATAAACGGAAACTCCAGCCCGATGCTATTTAGCAGCCACCAGGTTAGACCGCCCACGATCACGGTCGAGGCAAGTACCCCACCGGAGGCCATTGTGCCGATGACCCACTTCTGCCGGGCGAGGTCATTGATATTGACGTGCAGAGCACCGGCAAACAGCAGAAAACTTAACATGCCAAGCATAAGCGCCTTACTGAAATCGACCTGTGCCAATAGCTCACGTGCATACTGCTCAATCCTTGCATTTATAAGACCTAATGCAATTAATACGAGCGACAGCGCAAGCGCAATCAACATGACGCCGATCGTCGTCGGTAGATGCAGGTAGCGGTAGTTGACGTAGCTGAATAGCGCGGAAAGCGTGATCAAGACAGCAATGAGGTTTAGGAGCTCCATTTTGTTATCGTTTAGGAGTTTCCAGCATCGCGACTCTGGCCCAGCTTGGCCAGGTGATCAGTGCTCTGATTGTAACCCCTGCTTTGGACGCGCTAGCATCGGCAAATCGCCCTCCAGACCTGCGGCACGTCGCATCAGCATATGTTTAATCGGGGCTGCCGCATTGGTCAGATCAAGACCGATATTGCGCACGCGCTCGACGAGCGTGATGGAATTGCCGAACAAACGCTTGAGCGCATCAGTGAGAAACAGCATCGCCAGATTATCGCCCTTGCGCCAGCGTTCATAGCGACGTAGCACGGTCAAGGAACCGATGTCGCGGTTACGCCGATGGGCATCCAGCAACACCTCGGCGAGCACGGCAGCATCGAACAGCCCGAGGTTGGCACCCTGCCCCGCCAGTGGATGCACCGTATGCGCCGCATCGCCGACCAGCGCCGCGCGCGCGCTTACATACCGCGCTGCGTGCGTACGTTGCAGTGGAAATGCCGAACGCGGACCGGTCGATCGGATCGCGCCCAAGTTAGCGCCGAACGCCGATTCCAACTCTTGCCGGAAGTCGGCGTCATCAAGCAGCAGTAACTCCTCAGCATACGGCGTATCCACCGACCACACGATCGACGAGCGCCCATCGGCTAGCGGCAGGAATGCAAGCGGCCCGCTCGGTAAAAAGCGTTGCCATGCGATGTTGCTGTGCGGCCTTTCGGTCTCAACTGTGGCCACAATGCCGTGTTGTGCGTAGTCCCATGCGGTGGTGCCTATACCGGCGTCGGTGCGCACGGTCGACTGCGGTCCATCAGCCCCGACCACGAGGCGCGCTACCAGCTGACGGCCATCCCTTAACAGTACGGCGGAATTCGCGTCGCAAAAATCAACGGCATCGACATCGGTGGGACAATGCAGCTCGACGTTGACCCGCCTCGCGCAACTCCATAGAGCCGCGAGCATCGCGCTGTTTTCGATAATATATGCCAAGCAGGGTTCACCGATATCGGCGCTATCGAAGTGGATCGCGGCGGGACCGCCGGCATCCCATACGTGCATCTGCTCGACCGCGCAGATCCGGCTCTGCTGTAAGCCCGACCACGCGCCTACCGCCTCGAGGATCAAGCGTGAACCCGGGGAGATGGAACTGACGCGAATATCGTAATCGCCGGTCGGCGATGATGGCGGCGGGTAACGCTCTAGCAACGCGATGCGCAAGCGCGCATCCGCCAATGCACACGCGAGCGTCGCGCCCACAATACCACCGCCCACAATGATTACATCATGTGTTACGCCTGTCTCCCCACGTGTTGTCTGCATCTCGATACGAAACCTCTCTGCACCAGAGGTAAACGTAAGTCGTTAACCGTTAGTCGTGAACCGTAGGTTAGTAAACCGGGAACCGTAAGTCATTAATCGTGGCTAGCAGCAGCCGACCGACGAGACTACGGTTTATAGCTAACAACCCACTACTCGCAAAACCACGACTCACGACTAACCACTCACGATTCACGAATATACGACTAACGACTCACGGTTCACGACTCACGAATCTATAGCGGCAAACCGCGTGCGAGCCTGGGTAGTCTCCCTGCGAGGCCGCTGCTCCGGCGTATCAAGGCGCGTTTCAACGGCGGCAATAGGTCCGTCGCGATGAGCCCGAGGTTGCGCGCAAAAGCGAGCGGTGCAAACGAGTTAGCAAAGATGCGGATCAAACCGTCTGTGAAGGCAGTGACGGCCGCTGTGTCTCGCTCACGTAGCTTCATGTACTGCGCCAACACTTGGACATCGCCGATGTCATGACCCGCACGTGTGGCATCGACCAGAACCTCCGACAATGTTGCGACATCGCGTAAGCCGAGATTGAACCCTTGTCCCGCAACAGGATGCACCGTATGCGCCGCATTGCCCACCAACGCCGCTCGCGCGCACACATGTTCGTCAACGCGAGTGAGATACAGTGGATAGGCCTGACGTCGGCTGACCTGACAGAATCGCCCTAAGCGATCGCCAAATCGCTCTTGTAGCCGCTGCAAGAACGCGTTGTCGTCCCAGCCGAGAATGGTGTCGACCTCGCGCGTACGTGCGCTCCAAACGACTGTGCAACGATTGTCCCGCATCGGTAATAGTGCAAGCGGTCCGCTGTCCGTGAATCGCTCATAGGCGACATTCCCGTGTGCAATACTCGCACTGATGTTTGCGACGATAGCGCTCTGGCCATAATCGACGCGCCGCGCATCGATCCCGACTGCCTCGCGCACGCGCGAGCGCCCGCCGTCGGCACCGACGATCAAACGCGCCGTGATCGTCTTGGTCAAACCCCGCTGGCCGACGTCTAGCGAAACCGCGTCGTTACCAAAGGTAATTTTCTCCATGGTGGCGGGCGAGATTACGTGGATTGAATCGAATGCCGCTAGCGTTTGATAGAGCACTGCCCCGAGGACGGGCATTTCGACCACATAACCGAGCGCCTCGATGCCCGCGCCGGCTGCGTTGAGTCGCGTGACACCGAAATGGCCGCGGTTTGAGACGTGGATACGCTTGATCGGTGTCACACCACGCGCCTGAATATCGCTCCACACCCCGATACCCTCGAATATGCGCTTAGAACCATAGGCGAGCGCCAGGGTGCGCGCGTCGTCGCTCGGCACCAGAGCCGCTGTCAAGTCTGCAGACTCGATGACGGCGACGCTGAGATCGCTTCGCCCAAGCGCGCATGCAAGGCTCAAACCGACGAGCCCACCACCTACGATCACGATGTCGTAATCGGCCATGAATTCAGTTTCAAGCCAGCAGTCCCAAGTTGCAAGCCCAAACTCATTCCGTTCTACCCCCATGCCACTTGACTATCCCGGTGGCACGTGGCCGCCGCCGCCTCTCCTGTCAGCCCCGTCAGCCCGTTTCCTGTTAGCCAGCATTCCTGGCTGACAAAGGGCTTGACAAACAGATAGATTTGGGATTATTTTCCCGTTTGGGGTAATTTTCCCATATTATAGTCCACCGACTGAGGGCGTATAGCCCGCCTGACGGTAGATTGCAGCACAACAAATACAAAGGGCCTATGAGTCTGTGGGTCCGTCGACCGATGGCCAGCGGTTAGGGCCGTGATGGCCATTAGTGAGGACGAGAACGATGAACACGAACCTTAGACTTTTCCAGTCGTTAATCACCTGTCTGCTACTGTCACTGCTGAGTCAAAGCGCTGTGGGGCAGCTTAGCAGCGGACGAGCGCGAATTTACGATGCCTTCGGCGTCCAACAAGGTGCCAACATCGACACCATTGGTGCGGGGCGCCTCGTTAGCACCGCCTCTGGCTTCGCGGCTATTGACGAGGGCGATACGCGACTGCGGATTTACAACGTATTTGGTGAGCTTCAAAACCGAGCGGTACAGACTAATGGTCCGGCCGAGGTCGTTCCTCACGGTAATCTCCTTGCCGTCATCGATGACACCGGCGTACAGCTTTACACCCTATTCGGCTTCCCCCAAGGCGCGAGAATCCCCACCAACGACCGCGCGGACGTTGTCCCTGTTGGCAACGTTTTCGTTGTCATCGAAGATCGCAGAGTGCGCATTTTCGGTCTATTTGGCAACGAGATAGGTAGCACCATTCAAACCAACGATCGCGCTACCGTGGTCCGCGGTAATACGAGATTCGCTGTCATCGATACGCAACAGGTACGAATCTACGACGTGTTAGGCAACCTCATGGGGCGCGCAATACGCACCAGCGGTGCGGGCGAAGTTGCGGTCACTCGGGATAATATCTTTGTCGTTACGGATGATGCGCAAGTACGATTTTTTAATCTGCTCGGCAACCCGGTAGGTAGCCCTGTTCGCACCGATGGCCGTGCCAACATTAGTCTTACGACTGACCGTATCGTGGTTGTAGACACACGGGTGCGTATCTACAGAGAACGCGACGGTGGTTTGGTCAGGCAAATCACCACCGCTGGCCGCAGTAGGGTCGTCACTAACATTGTGCGCATTATCGTCATCGACAATGATGACCGCAGGGTACGAATCTACGATCTCGTCGGTAATTTGGTGCGGACTGCAATCGGCACCGGTAGCCGCGCCGATGTCGTCGTCAGCGTTAATAACCGGTTGGTAATTATCGAAGACGGCAGAGTACGTATCCTCGATCCGTTCGGCTCGACAGTAAACGACAACATTCGTACCAATGGACGTGCGGACATCGCTACTGCCAGCGATAAAATCTTTGTCAACGATGAGGCAGTGGTGCGAATCTTCGATCATTTTGGCGTACCGCGAGGCAGAACCTTTGATACCGTTGGACGGGCCGAGGTCATTGTTAACATCAGCGCCATCGGCATTCACGACGACAACAGGGTGCGGATCTATAATCATTTGCGCAACGTCGATGGCGGAACTATTTCTACTCAAGGAAACGTCAGCCTCGCCACCAGCGTCGATCGGATTGCAATCCTAGATGGTCAGGATGAGGCCATCGAAGGATTGAGCGCTAACAACGATAGCCCTACCTCGCTCGGTAACCGCACCACTCTGATGGCCAGCGTTACCGCCGGTACACAGGTGGGCTACAGTTGGGACTTCGGCGATGGCGCTACGGGCAGCGGCGCTGTCGTGACCCATGTCTATGCGGCGGCGGGTACCTACACCGCCACTGTCACCGCCAGCAATGGCGTGAGCTCGGCTACCGCAAGCACGGTGGTCAGGATCACATCTTTTCAGCTCCGTAACGACGCAAGGTTCATTGCTCAATCCGTCCCCACCACCATGCAAGCGGGTGAGACTGCTACCGTCTCCATCACGATGGAAAACACCGGCACCAGCACCTGGACCGCGGCAGACGGCTATCAGCTCGGCGCCGAGAACCCACCGGACAACAGCCGCTGGGGTCTCGCCCGGGTTCTGCTCGCGCGCGGGGATGCGATTGCGTCCGGCCAACGCAAGACATTCATCTTTGAGATTAGCGCGCCAACCACGGCAGGCACCTACAACTTCCAATGGCGCATGCTACAAGAAGAGGATATCGAGCTAGAACGCGAGCTGGAGCGGTTCGGGAATTTCACGCCGAACGTATCCATCAAGGTTACCAAGCCAAGCTTCCCACCGTGGGAAGAAGACCGCTTTGATAGTCTGAGACGCGGTCCCTTGCACGGTCAAAACGGGTGGTTCAGGGCAGCGCGCAACCGCGCTAGTGCGATCGTTGTGCCCGCAGCTGGCGGTGGCAATCTGTTGCACGTGGACCCGCGTCGGAGGGCCACGATCGTGATGGGCAAGAACGTCCCGGATCAGGTGAACGGTCGCCATGTATTCGGCTTTCGCGTCCGCGTGACCGGTGCAACAACACCGTCTATCGCCAAGATCGAGATGCAAACACGTCGCAACTTCCGCTGGGACAAGAAGTTCCAGATCTACTTTGGCAACTCTATGCGGCTCAACTACGGTCGCGACGGTCGTGCGGTCGTGTTTCTCGCGCCCACCGAGAGCGGTCGTTGGTACGCGGTCGAGTGCCTCATGGACCTCGACACCGGCGTGGTCGACGTGCGGGTCGACGGAGTACTAGTCGCAGCGGGCATCCCAATGCACCCCGGGCCGATTACCTCGCTAGGACTATCCGGTTGGGATCGAGCCGGCGCCGTCCGCTTGGACGACTTGGTCGGGTCGCGCATTGGTCCGTAAACAAGAATGCTAGGTGCGAGTGGCTGGCAATGGGAAGTAAGCGCTCAAACGTCGCGGGTAGCTAGCCCTCGCGCTTAGCTACCCGCTGCTAGTCGCCGTTCATTAGGACTTCGATATCGGCAATGGACTTCGGGACATCGCGGCTTAGCACCTCATTGCCATCGCGCGTCACCAACACGTCATCCTCGATGCGGATGCCGATGTTCCACCAGCGCGGATCGACGTTTTCACTCTCTGCTGGAATATAGAGGCCGGGCTCGACCGTCATGACTATACCCGGCTCCAGCAATCGCCAGACGTCGTCCACCTTGTAGTCGCCAACATCGTGCACATCGATCCCCAGCCAGTGGCCGGTGCGGTGCATATAGAAGCGCTTATACGCTTCTTTCTCAATGAGTTCGTCGATCTTACCCGTGAGCAGCCCGTGCTCGACGAGCCCCTCGGTCAACACACGCACCGCCGCTTCATGCGGGTGGTTCCACTGCCTCCCGGGCGCTACCTGATCGATCGCCGCAAGCTGGGCGGCCAACACGACTTCGTAGATTGCTTTCTGTTCTGCGCTGAACTTGCCGTTAACAGGAAACGTGCGGGTGATATCCGCAGCGTAGCAATCGATCTCGGCCCCTGCATCGATTAGCAATAGATCGCCATCCTTGAGCTTGGCGTTGTTTTGCGTGTAGTGCAGGATGCAGCTATTCGCACCGCCGCCGACGATCGGTGGATAGGCGGCTGAGCGGCCGCCGCCTTTCTTGAACTCGTACAGAAGCTCCGCCTCGATCTCATACTCCATCAGTCCGGGGCGGCAGACCTGCATCGCACGCTTGTGACCCTGCGCCGAGACCTTGCAGGCCCGTTTCATCAACCGGATCTCCTCGGGGCGCTTATACAAGCGCATCTCATGCAGGATGTGATTGAGATCTACGAACTCCCCGGGTGCCTTGACGCCAGTGCGCGCCTTCGCGCGCACCTCGTTAACCCATCCCATCAGCCGGACATCGAACTCCTGATAGCGTCCCATGCTATAGAAGACTTTTTCGCAGTTTTCTAACAAACCAGGCAAGATTTCGTCGATATCATCGATGCGAAAAGCATCGTCGGCCTCGTAGTCTTGACGGGCGCCCTCCAGCCCCGCCCGTCGACCGTCCCAGACCTCTTTTGCGGCGTCACGCTCACGACAAAAGAGTATGTATTCGCCGTGTTCGCGTCCGGGCACGAGTACGGCCACCGCCTCTGGCTCGGGAAAATGGGTGAGGTAATAAAAGTCGCTGTCCGCGCGGAACGGAAAATCCACGTCGCGGTTGCGCAGTCTCGTAGGCGCCGTCGGCAGGATCGCCACCCCGCCGCCCATCTCGTCCATCACCTCCCGGCGCCGTTTTTCAAATACCTTCTTGTCCATAAATACATTATGCCCGAAGTGCCGCAACCGCAGCGACTGGCGTCTAGATTGGATGCCGTGCAAAACCCGGCTAACGCGTGCATCTAGGACGTTGGCACATTTACGCTTGGGGGGGCGGACGTCATGGTTTCCAAATCGAACGCGGGCAGGCTATTTATAGCCCTGTCTGGCCCTATTACGCCGTCATCACGGGCGCGCAAGGCCCGGGCCGGGGTGGGACGGCGACGAATTAGCGAGTATAACACTCAAAGAATGTGGAGACACCGTTGACCCAGGTCGAACTGAGTCCTATATTTTATTGAAATTAAAGATGATTGTCGGCAGGGGGCGTGGACAACGACGAGATCAAGAATCTTGAGAGTGGCATCGACGAACTCATCGATCGCTGCCAGCGTCTCAGAAAAGAAAACCATTCACTCAAGTCGGAAAACCAGGGCTTGGTGGATGAACGCGCCAAGCTCGTCGAGAAAACCAAGGCTGCGCGCACGCGCATCGAAGCCATGATTGGACGTCTCAAGACGCTGGAGCGAGGCTAGCTGAAGATTCCCCAAGACGGTGTGACCGTCAGCATCATGGGCAAAGAGTTCATGGTCGCCTGCCCCGAAGGCGAACGTGAGGCACTGGCCGCGGCCGCCAATTTTCTCGACCGCAAGATGCGGGAGATTCAGGAAAGCGGAAGGGTCATTGGCACCGAACGCTGCGCGATCATGGCGGCACTCAACATCACCAACGACTTGTTGAGCCTGCGCAAGCACGCCACTGCCACGCCCGACGTCGATCAAAAATTGCGATTCCTGCAGCATAAGATCGACGCCGCGCTGCGCCAGCAGCGCTAGCACGAGCTGCGGGCTATTTTCGTTCCAGCCATATGGCGTTATTATGGAAACGCGCCCTCTGCGGTGTTCGTGTCGTTCTATGAAGTCCTTAGAACCTAATGCTCTGTTTTGGGGAGCCGAATCGCCGATGCTGGTGTGCATGTCCGCCGCGCAGCGGAAAGCCTGAGGCGTCGCTGAGGCACCCCACTTGAACCAAACGGTTCAAGGCGCAGGGGCGGGACGGCACACGCGGAGGGCGCCTTTTTTCCAACCTTTACCTCCTACTCTTGAAGGCGGAAAAAACGAAACTCGAGCTGCGGCGAGCGTTGCGCGTCAAACGCACCGCACTTTCGCCGGCGAAACAGGCACGTGCTGCCGAGCAGCTCGCCGCCAATGTCACTGGCACGGAATTCTTCCAGGCCAGCCAGCGAGTCGCGTGTTATTACCCAAACGACGGCGAGATCGATACCCGTTCCATCATGGAACGTATATGGGATCTAGGAAAGACCTGTTATCTGCCGGTGGTGCCGGAGGCGCGCGATGGCACACTTTGGTTCGCACCGGTGCAACCGGACACGCCGCTTTCACCAAACCGTGTCGGCATCCCCGAGCCGGTGGTGGTGGAGGATCTCTTTGTGCGCGCGTCCATGCTCGATCTGGTTTTGCTGCCACTGGTTGGGTTCGACTCCAACGGTAACCGACTCGGCATGGGCGGCGGCTACTACGACCGAAGCCTGGCGTTCCTGCGCGAACAAGGGGACCGTCGCCGACCTTACCTGATTGGACTTGCCCATGACTTTCAACGGGTCGATCAACTGCCCGAAAGTCCCTGGGATGTCCCGTTGGATATGGTCATTACAGATAAAGCCATCTATTAGGGCCAGTCCCTAAGCCCAAGTCGAGCATCATTCCAGCCCCTGCTAGAATACCTAGCTCTGTTATAGGCCGGGGGCGTTTGATCGATGCGTTATTGGTTGATGAAGTCGGAGCCCAGCACCTACGGCATCGATGATCTTGAGCGCGTGCGAAAGCAGACTGACCATTGGGATGGTGTGCGCAACTATCAGGCACGGAATTTCATGCGTGCGATGAAGGTAGGTGATCAGGCGTTCTTCTACCACTCTAATTGCGAGGAACCCGGTATTGTCGGTATCGTCGAGATCGCGCGCGAAGGTTATCCCGACTTCACCGCCTTTGATCCGAAGAGCTCGTATTACGATCCCAAGAGCAATGCTGACGACCCTCGATGGTATATGGTCGACGTGCGTCTCCAGCGACGTTTGCGGCGACTGATCCCGCTTACAGAGCTCAAACAGACCCCGGCCCTAAAGGATATGGCGCTCGTACGGCGCGGGAACCGTCTATCGGTAATGCCGGTGACTGCTGGTCAATGGAAGGCTATCCTCAGAATGGAGAAACAGTAATCATGCGTGGCTATCTTGTTCGAGAAGGATTAATGCAGCTTTTGTACCGATTCGGTTTTGTCCTCATGCTTTTGGCTGCGACCGCGCTTGCACCAAGCTCGGCGCATGCTGGTAAACCCAGCCCCATCGTGCGCATGACCACGAGCTTGGGTGTTATCGATCTTGAGCTCGATGCCAGCAAAGCGCCGGTCACTGTGGCCAACTTCCTTAAGTATGTGGAAGCGGGGTTCTACAGTGGCACGATCTTCCATCGTGTTATCCCGGACTTCATGATCCAGGGCGGCGGTCTCGAACCCGGCATGGAGCGCAAGCCGACGCGCGAACCGATCAAAAACGAGGCCGGCAATGGGTTAAAGAACGTTGCCGGAACGATCGCCATGGCACGGACAAGTTCCCCGCACTCGGCGACATCGCAGTTCTTCATCAACACCGTAAATAATGCGTTCCTAGACAAGGAGCAGGCCGCGGACGGGTGGGGTTATGCGGTCTTTGGAAAAGTGATTGAAGGAATGGATGTAGTTAAGAAGATTGAATCAGTGCCCACGGGACGCGTAGCTGGGCATTCAGATGTGCCCAAGAAAGACGTAGTAATCAAAAAAATCGAAGTGGTGAAATAAAATAAAACGATATCTCGCCGTTAACTCAAAAACAACTGATAAGCCGGATTATTGGTTTCATCAACATACTCGTAGCCTAGATTATCCAGGAAATCTTTAAATTGCTTCGTCTCCTCCGTCGGCACCTGCATGCCCACCAGCACACGCCCGAAGTCGGTGCCATGGTTGCGGTAGTGAAACAGGCTGATATTCCACGCCTGCCCCATCGTATCTAAGAAGTTGCGCAACGCGCCGGGTCGTTCCGGAAACTCAAACCGGTAGAGGATTTCGTTCATGGCATTCGGCGCGCGTCCACCAACCAAGTGGCGGATGTGCAGCTTCGCCATCTCGTTGTCGGTCATATCCAGCGTGGCGTAGCCATTCCTTCGCAATGCGTTGACAAGTTTGTTGATCTCTTTGACGTCGCTGATCTCAACACCGACAAATAGATGGGCGTTCTCAGGATCGTCATAACGGTAGTTGAACTCGGTAATGTTGCGATTGCCGATGACCGAGCAAAACTTCCTTAAGCTCCCGGCGCACTCTGGAATCGTGACCGCCAGTATCGCCTCCCGGCGTTCACCGATTTCGGCGCGTTCGGAGACATGCCGTAGCCGATCGAAGTTGACGTTGGCGCCGGAGGCGATGGCGATGAGATCCGCGTTCTTCAGCCGTTCGCGTTCAACGTAGCGCTTGAGGCCAGCAAACGCCAACGCGCCCGCCGGTTCGAGTGTCAAACGTTGGTCTTCGAAGATATCCTTGATCGCGGCGCAGATCTCATCATTACTCACCACCACCACCTCGTCGACGAACTGCTTCGCCAGCCGGAAGTTTTCCTTGCCAGGTGCGCGCACGGTCACCCCGTCGGCAAACACACCGACATGGTCGAGCCGCACGCGCTTGCCTGCCGCCAGCGAGCGGTGCATAGCGTCGGCGTCTTCTGGCTCAACGCCAATGATCTTGACCTCCGGGCGCAGCTGCTTGATGTAGACCGCGATCCCCGCAATCAGGCCGCCACCCCCTACCGGTGCAAAGACAGCGTGTAGCTCACCCGTGTGCTCCTTTAATATTTCAAAGCCGATCGTGCCCTGGCCGGCAATCACGTCCGGGTCATCGTACGGATGGATGAAGGTGAGATTGCGCGTTTCGCAAAGTTGGATGGCATGTTCATAGGCCTCGTCATAGCTATCGCCGTGTAACACCACCCTGCCACCAAGGTTACGCACGGCGTCGACCTTGATGTGCGGCGTGGTGCGCGGCATTACAATGATTGCCCGCGCCTTTAACTTGCTGGCGGCGAGCGCTACGCCTTGCGCGTGGTTGCCGGCCGAGGCGGCGACCACACCTTTCTTGAGCACCTCCCGGGGTAGTGACGCCATCTTGTTGTAGGCACCCCGACATTTAAAAGAGAAGATCGGCTGTTCATCTTCGCGCTTCAGCCAGATCTGGTTACCGAGCCGCCGTGACAACAGCTTGGCGTACTCAAGCGGCGTCTCCTCGGCAACCTCGTAGACCCGCGCCGTCAATATTTTCCTTAGGTAATTCTGAGGCATAGCGATAATCTAACAGATATTCTCAGTAGGGTTTATAGTCCCCATCACCTGAAGCCGCTTCTTTCCCGGGATGAGGGGGAGTATGCTCGCGCCTCGCTAAGCCGACCGGAGAGCCAACACTCTATGAGCCAGGACGAGATGAAGAAAGCGGCCGCACTGGCGGCGCTCGAGTATGTCGAACCAGGCATGGTAATCGGGGTCGGAACCGGTTCGACGGTGAACTATTTCATCGACGCGCTTGCCGGGATCAAGGGCAAAATCGACGGCGCGGTGGCAAGCTCCGTGGCTACCGCCGAACGCCTGAAGAAAAACGGCATGGTCGTGCTCGAGCTCAACGAAACCGGCGACCTGTCGCTCTACGTCGACGGGGCCGACGAGGCCACAAAGTTTCTGCACTTGATCAAAGGCGGCGGGGGTGCGTTGACCCGGGAGAAGATCGTGGCGCAGGCGAGCGAGAAATTTGTTTGCATTGCCGATGAGAACAAGCTCGTCGACGTCTTGGGTCGATTCCCGCTGCCGGTGGAAGTCATCCCCATGGCGCGCAGCCTGGTGGGGCGCGAGATCGTCAAGCTCGGCGGCGAGCCGGCGCTGCGTCACGACTTTAGGACCGACAACGGTAACATCATTCTGGACGTGCACAACCTCAAGATCCTCAATCCGGTTGAGATGGAAGAAAAGCTCAACCACATCCCCGGCGTCGTCACCAACGGGCTGTTTGCCCGGCGCCCAGCTGACGTGCTGATCCTCGGCACCGCCGAGGGCGTTAACACCCTCACCTAGGGATTGCGGCCCAGCGGTCGGACAACGGGCACCACCGATCCGCGGCCCGATGTCGTGGCCGAAAAGCGAACTATGCTTTTAATGGATGGTGCACGAAATTGGATCAACCCCCGGTCATATTCCTAGAGAAAGTACGGCCCGCGAAGCGACATAGCGGCCGACTTCCGGTACCAAAAACATCAGCTGGATTGAGGTTTATCGGACGGCCATTAGAGAGCTGTTCGGCATGAGCATTATTGATATGGATCAACAGACAAGGCTGCGCCGGTTGGTCTTAACTGGTTGATGGTGTACGATCAATATATCTTGATGTACGCGGAAGGAAGTACAGTCCTGGGCCTACGGCGTCGTTCTCCGGCGCTTCCCAGGAGCAGTTGAGGGTGGAACCGACCGACACCTCCAACCCGGGCTATTTCCACAAAGTGGTGGACTGCCAGTGGGCCTGTCCCGCCCATACGGACGTACCCGAGTACATCCGACTCATCGCCCAGGGACGTTACACCGACGCCTACCTGCTGAACCGCGAGTCCAACGTGTTTCCCGCCATACTCGGGCGTGTGTGCGACCGGCCCTGTGAACCCGCCTGCCGCCGGGGCAGAGTGGACGAAAAACCAGTGGCCATCTGTCGTCTCAAACGTGTCGCCGCCGACCTGCGTGGCGAGATCGCCCATCGCCTGCCTAAGATTCCGAAGAAAAAAAATGGCAAGCGCATTGCGCTGATTGGCGCTGGCTGTGCCTCGCTCACGGTGGCCAACGACCTGCTCCCGCTCGGCTATGAGATCGTCATGTTCGAACAACTCGATGAGACCGGCGGCCTCATGCGCACCAACATACCGGCGTTCCGGTTACCTCCCAAGGTGCTCGACGAGGAGATCAATATCATCGTCGACATGGGTGTCGACTTGCGCCTCGGTACGCCCGTCACCAGCCTGCATGCGCTGTTGTACGAGGACTTCGACGCGATCTTCGTCGGTGCGGGGGCGCCGAAAGGCCGCAACCTCGAGATCCCCGGACGCTACGATAGCGACCAGATCTTTGTCGGCATCCAATGGCTCGAGTCGGTGGCCTTCGGCCACACGGACTCGATCGGTGAGCGCGTCATCATCATCGGCGGTGGCAACACCGCGATGGATTGCTGTCGCACGTCGTTGCGGCTCGGCGGCAAAGACGTCAAGGTCATCGCCCGCAAGCCGATGACCATGCTCAAGGCCTCGGACTGGGAGCTGGAAGACGCCATCGAAGAGAAGATCGAGATCATCTGCAACCACTCACCCGAGGAGTTCGTCATTGAGAACCGCAAACTGACGGGTGTCAGATTCTCCCAGGTAGAGTGGTACGAAGAGGTAGAAGGCAAGCTCAGATCAAAGAAGCTGAAAGACGTTATCGTCCCCTGCGACTCGGCGATCCTGGCGATCGGCCAGGAGAACGCCTTCACCTTCATCGAGCGGGACATCGGCATCAAATTCAACAAGTGGGACATGCCGATCGTCGACAAGGTCACGATGCAATCCACACGCGAAGGTGTGTTCTTCGGCGGTGATGCGGCGTTCGGACCGCTAAATATCATCTGGGCGGTCGAACACGGTCACCAGGCGGCTATCTCCATCCATAACTATTGCGAGGGCAGAGCGCTCACGGAACGTCTGCCCTACACGATGAAATTGAGCAGCAACAAAATGGGTATCCATGAATGGAGCTATAGCAACGACTTTGACCCGACGACACGCCGGCTGGTGCCTCATGTATCGCTCAAGGAACGCTTCAAGAAGCTCAACATCGAGGTAGAGCTCGGTTTTACGCCGGAGCAAGCGACACAGGAGGTAGAGCGTTGTCTCAACTGTGACATTCAAACCGTGTTCAAGGCAAAGCTGTGTATCGAGTGCGATGCCTGCATCGATATCTGTCCGGTAAATTGCCTCGCGATCACCAAGAATGGTCGCGAGGACGAGCTCAGACTGCGGCTCAACCCCCCCGCGATGAACAAGGAGCAGGACATCTTTGTCTCGGAATCCTTGCCGCAAACCGGCAAGGTTATGATCAAGGATGAAAATGCGTGCGTACACTGTGGCCTGTGCGCCGAACGTTGCCCGACGGGCGCCTGGGATATGAAAAAGTTCACGCTCAACATTCCCTACGCAAGCGACACACCATGCGGAACCCGGCGAAAGATCGCGTAAACGATTTTGTTATCAGACTGGCCAATGTGAACGGCACAGGCTCGGCCAGTGCCAACGCGCTCCTCATGAAATCCATCTTTCGCATGGGCATTCCTGTTGTGGGCAAGAACTTCTTCCCTTCAAACATTCAGGGCCTTCCCACCTGGTACGAGATTCGCCTAAGCCCGGAAGGCTATATGGCGCGTTCGGGGCGCGTCGATATCATGGTCGCGATGAATGCGCAGACCTATGTACACGATCGCGGTGACGTGAGTGCCGGCGGCTACCTGCTGTACGACTCCACGTGGCCACGCGACGATACGCTCGCGCGCGACGACATCACGCTTCTCCCGATCCCGCTGGCAAGGATGTGCAACGAGACCTTCAGCAGCGCGCGCGCCCGCGTTCTTATGAAAAACGTCGCCTACGTGGGGACCTTGGCGGCGTTGCTCGACATCGACATCGACATGATCCGCAGCCTTTTACAACAGGCCTATGGCGCAAAGGAGGAGCTGATGGCGGCGAACATGCGTGCGATCGAGCTCGGCTACGATTACGCCAAAGAAAACTTCGAGTGCCCGCTGGCGATAAGAATTGAGGCTACGGACAAGACCGCCGATCACATGCTGATCAACGGCAACACCGCCGCCGCACTCGGATGTATCTACGCCGGCGCTACCTTCGGTGCCTGGTACCCGATCACACCCTCGACGTCGCTGATGGACGCGTTCATCGGCTTTTGCGAGAAATACCGCAAAGATCCGGAGACCGGCAGGAACCGCTACTGCGTGGTGCAGTCGGAAGACGAACTGGCAGCGATCGGCATGACGCTCGGGGCGAGCTGGAACGGGGCGCGTGCCTTTACCTCCACCAGCGGCCCCGGGATCTCGCTTATGAGCGAGTTTCTCGGTTTCGCCTACTACGCCGAGATCCCGGCGGTGGTGTTCGACGTGCAGCGGGTGGGCCCATCCACCGGCATGCCCACGCGCACGCAACAGGGCGATCTGCTGGCGTGCGCCTACGCCTCCCATGGCGATACGCGGCATGTGTTGTTGTTTCCGGCCAATCCGGAAGAATGCTTCTACTTCGCCGCAAAGGCCTTTGATCTGGCGGAACGATTGCAAACACCCGTTATCGTGGTCTCGGATCTCGACATCGGCATGAACGACTGGATGTGTCCGATGCTCACCTGGGACGACAGCTACGAGCCCGATCGCGGCAAGGTGCTCACAGAAGAGGAACTCGAGCACATGGAAGACTTCTATCGTTACCAGGACAATGACGAGGACGGTATCTGCTATCGTACCTACCCCGGCGCGCATCCCAAGGGCAGCTATTTCACGCGTGGCTCGGGGCACAATGAATTCGGTGGTTACACCGAGCACCCGGTGGAGTACCGGCAGGTGTTGGATCGGCTCCGGAAAAAGTGGGACACGGCCGCGGGGCTTGTGCACAAACCGATCATTAAAAAGAAACGGGGCGCTACGTCCGGAATCATCGCTATCGGCAGTAGCGACGCTGCTGTCAGCGAAGCGTTGGATGATTTCGATGAGCCCATGGACTACATGCGGATTCGCGCCTTTCCGTTTACCCCCGAGGTGCAGAAGTTTATCGATACGCATGAGCGTATCTTCGTCGTGGACCAGAATCGCGATGCGCAACTGAAGGCAATGCTGACGATGGAGCTCAACGTGGCCAAACGCAAGCTCATCTCCGTTCTGCACTACGACGGTTACCCCATCGGTGCCGAACACGTGCTCGAGACAATTCACGACGTGCTCGAAGAAGGGTCAGCGGCATGAGCTACATCACCAAACCCAAGGTTCGCTACACCGGCCTCAAGAAAAACAAGCTGGGCCTCACCATGTGGGATTATGAAGGGGGTATGTCCACGCTGTGTGCCGGCTGCGGCCACGACTCGATCACGGCCGCGCTCGTGCAGGCCTTTTTCGAGCTGAACATCCCGCCGCATAAGGCGGCGAAGATGAGCGGCATCGGCTGTTCTTCCAAAACACCCGCTTACTTTCTGAATGCGTCGCACGGCATCAATGCCGTGCACGGGCGCATGCCGGCAATCGCCACCGGCGCCAATGCCGCAAATCGGGAGCTGTTCTACATCGGCGTCTCGGGTGATGGCGACTCTCTGTCGATCGGCCTCGGGCAGTTCGCGCACGCCGTCCGCCGTAACCTGAACATGCTTTACATTATCGAGAACAACGGTGTCTACGGTTTGACAAAGGGGCAATTTTCCGCCTCCGCGGACGTGGGCACCAAGACTAAGAAAGGACACGTCAACGACCAGCCACCTATCGATCCCGTGCTCGTGACCTTGAGCCTGGGTGGCTCCTTTGTCGCACGCAGCTTCTCCGGGGATAAACAGCAGCTCGTGCCACTCATCAAAGCCGGCTTGATGCATAAAGGCTTTGCCCTGCTCGATGTGGTATCCCCGTGCGTAACCTTCAATGACCACGTAGGCTCGACCAAGAGCTATGCGCACACGCGGAAACACATGCACGAGGCGATCCATAGCGATTTCGTCCCGCGAGCAGAAGATATAAAGGTCGAGTATGAGGAAGGAACCGCGGTGCCGGTGCAACTGCATGATGGCAGCCATATCGTGCTGCGCAAGGTGGCACCGGAATACCACCCCAAGGATCGCGGTGATGCGATCTCCTACATCGAGCGCCATCAGGAAAAGGGCGAGATTGTTACCGGCCTGCTCTACCTCGATGACAAGGCGGGCGATCTGCACGCCATCTCCAACACCACCGACCAACCGCTGACGGAACTGTCCTACAAGGCGCTCTGTCCCGGCGCCGCCGCGCTCGAAGAGATTTACGAGACGTATCGCTAACTCTTAGTGTCGCCTACGGCGACAATTGTTCTTGAACGGGGTTCCGTCCCCGTACGACGGGTCCCCTTTCTTTGCTCGTCCAAAGAAAGGGGACGCAAAGAA
>JBHIDJ010000013.1:0-46258 GCA_046760105.1 Acidiferrobacterales bacterium
TGGAGGTCAGATGCGCACGACTCCATGGATGGAGGAGGTAGAACCGCGTCGGGAATAGCGGTCGAGGAGCGGTCGGCGACCATTGTTCTTGAACGGGGTTCCGCCCCCGTACGACGGGTCACTTTTGTTTCGGCAAAAGTGACCAAAACCATTGCCCCTGGCTCTGTGCCGGCTTGGCCGGTCCCCTGCGCTTCTCGCCTGCGGCGGGCTCGCAGCAAGGGCGATCCCTCGCCCTGGCTGCTCGTGCCCGCATCCCTGCGGGCCCCCTTCTCGGGCTGATCCGTCCTCGGCTGCGATGCTCGGCTTGAGCAAAGGGGCGAAAAACCAAACAACTTCACGACTAACGACTTACGGTTAACGACTCACGAGCTAATGCCTCGGCTTGATGAAACGGGTCAAACAATCAGTTGGATGTTCGGGGAGCCTTTTTTGGCTGAAGTTTGTCTTCGATACAGTCCATGAGCTTTGCGCTGATATTGATGTTGTAGATATCGTCGAGCTCACGTATGCAGGTGGGACTGGTAACATTGACCTCGGTGAGGAAATCGCCGATCACGTCAAGCCCGACGAACAGCAGGCCCTTCGCCCGCAGGGTTGGTTCCACCTGCTCACAGATCCAGCGGTCGCGGTCGCTTAAGTCCACTCCATGCCCCTGTCCGCCGACGGCGAGGTTGGCACGCGTTTCGCCTTCGGGCGGTATCCGCGCGAGCGCGTGAGGAATCGGGTCGCCATCGATCAATAAAATGCGCTTGTCTCCGTGAACGATCTCGGGCACAAAGCACTGCGCCATCACGGCGCGGCTGTCATAATCGGTCAGGGTTTCCAGCACCACATTGACATTGGGGTCCCCCTGTCGTAGCCGGAACACCGAGGCACCACCCATGCTGTCTAGGGGTTTGACGATGATATCCTGCTGTTCGTCCAGGAACTGGCGGATTTGGTTACGCCGACGCGTCACTAAGGTCGGTGGCATGCATTGCGGAAACCACGTCGTGAACAGCTTTTCATTGGCATCACGCAGCCCCTGCGGTTTGTTGACCACCAGTACGCCGTTCGCCTCCGCCCACTCCAACAGATAGGTGGTAAAGATGTATTCCATGTCAAATGGTGGGTCTTTGCGCATGAGGATCACGTCGAGCGAGGTCAAAGTATGGGTCGCTTCGTTTTCCAGCTCGAACCAGTGGGTAGTGTCGTCAAACACACGCAGCAGTCGCATATGCGCGAGGCTCTCGCCATCGCGCTGGAACAGGTCAGGCTGCTCCATATAGTGGATCTGCCAACCCCGCCGTTGGGCCTCCAGTAACAGGGCGAAGGTCGTGTCTTTGTAGACCTTGATTGACCCGATCGGGTCCATAACGATGCCGAGCTTGATCATGGCCTAATGTGGCAGCTGGTAAATGAGGCGTGGCCGAGCAAGGGAACGACGGAAGAGCCGAGCACGGGGAGACGGTTTGTCTTCGCCGCGAACCGTGCTCGCAGCCATTGTTGGCTCAATCGGGACAAGATCTGCCCACAGCGCCGTGGGACTGGGGCCGTCCCAGCCTCACTCGGCTCGGTGAGCGCCGTGATTTGCGGCGGCCCGGGCAAAGGTTCGTCAGCACCCATGATTTGTGCGCTATCTGTTCAGATTTGGGCCCAGGAGCATGCCTGACGGCGGGCGGTTAACACCATGTTTTGGCACAATTTCTGCACCCCTCTTCGCCGGGGAAAACGCTATTAGCGTCCCTCTAGGTAGACGTTTTGGAGGCCTGCACAGCCTCGCGGCAGCGACTGTTGGCTATATTTAACCATAGCGGCAGTTTGTTTGTTGACAGATGGCATTGGTGTAGGGTGTGAGAAGCCATGGATTTCAGGCGGAAATTATGCTAACAAATCATTAACCTAGACGGGAAAATGAACAAATTACGTTTAAAACGACTGATTTCTCTATACCGACGGGAAGGAAGGCCACTGTCACAAGATGTGGATAGACGAAAGGGGATCGCCAGTGGTTGTTAAGGTAATGATCATCGATGACAGTAATACCATTCGTCGCACCGCGGAAGCGCTGCTCAAGAAGGCGGGCTACGAAGTGCTGACAGCCGCGGACGGCTTTGAAGCGATGTCGGTCATTACAGACCACCGGCCGGATATCATTTTTGTTGACATCATGATGCCACGACTCGACGGTTATCAAACGTGCCGCTTAATAAAGAACAACAAGCAGTTTAAGGGCACGCCTGTCATTATGCTTTCGAGCAAGGATGGGCTGTTTGACAGGGCACGCGGGCGGATCGCCGGTTCGCAAGAACATGTCAACAAACCGTTCACGCAGGAGGATCTAATAGACGTCATCAACAAGTACGTGCATTAGCGAGGGGCTTATACAGCTGCTTTTAGTACGGGTTGGTGGCGCAGGGATCGTTAGGGTAACTGATTGATAAGCGACGGACATGGCGATTAAGAAAGTACTCGTGGTCGACGATTCGCCCACTGACGCGCATGTGTTAACGCAAATGTTGACAAAGAACGGCTTTGCGGTCACAACGGCTAGTAGCGGAGAGGAAGCGATTAGTAAGTCAAAAACCGACAAGCCCGACCTGATCATTATGGATATTGTGATGCCGGGCATGAACGGCTTTCAGGCCACACGCTCGATTAACAAGGATCCTGAAACATCAGGGATCGCTATCATCGTTTGTTCCGGGAAGGGCCAGGAAACCGACAAGGCCTGGGGTCTGCGTCAGGGGGCAAAAGACTATATCGTCAAGCCGATCGGGGAAAATGACCTGATGACAAAGATCAAAGCGCTATAAGGTAATGGCTGCGCCGATAGAGGACCCGATCTCCCTGCTCCGTAAGATGGAGCAGGAGAGCATAGACAATGCCCCGCGTCTCCCAGAGGAGACCCAGGGGCCTGTTTTGTGGTCCGGTATCGGTTTCCGGGTGGGCGACTTGCAGCTGGTTACACCGCTCGGACATTTGTCAGAGGTTCTGGACTGTCCCGTTATCACACCTGTACCCAGTACGAAATCGTGGGTGAAGGGGGTTGCCAATGTGCGCGGCAATCTGCTGACGATAGTCGATTTGCCGGAGTACTTTAATAAAAAGCCTGTGTTTCTGGATGACGACGCCCGCCTGCTCGTCATGAATGTCGAGGGACTGAATACGGCGCTGCTGGTAGACGAAGTGATGGGGTTGCGCCACTTTGACGACACGTTGGAGCGGCAGGACACGTCGAGTTTGGACGATCCGGTAGTGCCGTACCTGGAGGGGGCGTTGTTACGGGACAACGTGCTATGGGGCATCTTTGATATGCATTCGCTCGCCAGTAGCGAGCGCTTTCTGCACGTTGGTGCGTAGGGGTATGACGCGACGGATGTTTAGAACACTATTTGTGGGTTAAAGTTAAAGAGTTCAAAATCTAACCCGAAGTCTCTTGTGGGACGAGGTGTGGACTTATGGCCATAGTAAAACTACCAAGAGTCGGTGACGGGGGATTGGAGCAACCCTCTGAGGACGTTGTGGATCTCTCTACAGAGGAAATCCGCATAGACGACACCGGCGAATACGTTGATATCGAAGAACGTCCGGGATCGGTGCTCTCGCCGGCGGCATGGCTCAAGCGTTTGCCGTCCGTTCTGCCGGTCTTGGGCGTTGTTCTCGTTTTGTCCATCATCGCTGCTGGTTGGTTGCTTTATGAGAACGGTCAGCAGGCTTCCCGCGATGCCACGTATGTCGGCGAGTCGAGCCAGTTGCTCATGTTATCGCAACGTCTCGCCAAAGATGCGCGCGAAGCGATCCGCGGTGAGGAAGGGGCATTCAAGAGCTTGAAATTCTCCCGTGATCGGTTCGAAAACATCATCAATTCGCTTAGGAGCGGTAACGACGCGCTCGGTATTCCGCCAAGCCCGCGGAGCGTCGTCCCAGCGCTCACTGCGGTAACCAACTTGTGGTCGCCCAAGGGCAAAGAAGGCATGCGTGCTCAGGTGGATCGAATACTTAGCCAGAAAGAGAACACCCTCGCGATGCGCAAGCACGTAGTGTCGATTAACGACATCAGTCCTGAGCTGTGGGACGTCTCTGATGAGATCGCACAGTTGGCCGCCGACGCTGGACTGACGCCGGAACAGACGCAGCTTGCTATACAGCAGGGATTTCTGAGCGAGCTTATCGCCAACGATGTAAACCTGTTCGCACAAGGCGGCATCGGTGCGTCGGAGGCGGCCTCCAGGTTGGAGGAGGACGCGGAACTCTATGAATATACGTTGACGACGTTGAACCCGAGGGCGCCAGCGTTGCGCGGCAAGCTGGGCGAGGCGAGTCGCGTGTTTGAGAACATGAACACCCATGTGGTAGGCATTATAGAGAATGCCGACGGGCTGCTGGCGGCGCAAGAAGCCAGCCGCATGGTGTTCAAGAACAGCAACGTGCTGCTCACGAAGTCGAAGGATTTGGTGGATGCATACAAGTCGCTCGCGTCGCAGCGCGCTTGGATGACGCCGGCGACCATCGTCCTTGGGATGTTGGGTTTCCTCTGTCTCGGTCTGATGGGTTGGAAATTCGTCAACGACGAAAAGTCGCGTGCCCACGCCAGCGCTGAGCAGAACCGTGCAACCCAGGACGCGATTCTTAAGTTGCTCGACGAGATGGGTGATCTGGCCGACGGCGACTTGACCATTCAACCGGAGGTGACGGAGCAGATCACGGGCGCCATCGCAGACTCGATCAACTTCGCGGTCAAAGAGATGCGCAACCTGGTATACCGCATCAAGAACGCGGCGCAACAAGTAGCGGTCGAGTCCGAGCGCAGCCGGCAGACGGCAACAGAGCTGACCGAAGCGACCTTGCGACAAGCCGCCCAGATTACGGAAACCACCGACCGCGTGATGGAGATGGCGCAGTCGATGCAGGAGATGTCGCAGAGCGCCGAGAACTCTGCCGAAGTTGCGCAAGGTTCGGTGACCACTGCAAAGCGCGGTGCCGAGGCGGTGCAGAACACCATCCGCGGTATGGACGAGATGCGCGAGCAAATTCAGGAAACGGCGAAGCGCATCAAGCGCCTGGGGGAAAGCTCGCAGCAAATTGGCGAAATCTTGGAGCTGATCAATGATATCTCGGAGCAGACCAACATCTTGTCGCTCAATGCCGCGATCCAAGCGGCGATGGCCGGTGAAGCCGGACGCGGATTCGCGGTGGTGGCGGACGAGGTGCAGCGTCTGGCGGAGCGCTCCGGTGAAGCAACCAAACAGATCGGAGGTCTGGTGAAGACGATTCAGACCGACACCAACGAGGCGGTGGCCTCAATGGAGCAAGCCACGCAGGGCGTGGTCGAAGCCACGCGCCTCGCGGATACTGCGGGCCAGTCGTTGGGCGAGATCGAATCTGTGTCGGAACAGTTGTCAGATCTGATTGAGAAAATTGCACGCGAGGCCCTTCAGCAATCTGAGACTGCTACCTCCGTGTCAGGAAGCATGGCGCAGATCAGTGAGACCACCACCTTGACTTCTTCCGGTACTCGGCAAACGGCCGAATCGATCGGCAAGCTCTCCGATCTCGCTCGCGAACTGCAGGCGTCTGTGGCGGGCTTCAAGCTGCCGACTTAAAGATCAGGCGTGTGGACGCACTGCGCCTGTTGCGCTTGCAGCAGCCGACGCGCGCGGTCGTCACAGCGCAACGCGGCGCTGGTGCATGAAGGCTGTATATGAGCACCACGAGTAAAATTGATCCGAATACCCTCGGCTGGGTCAAGACCGAGATCGACGAGAGCCTGAAACAAGCGCATCTCGCGCTTGAGTCGTTCGTCCAAACCCCCAGTGATGATACGCGGCTTCGTTTCTGTGTGACGCACCTGCACCAGGTAGTCGGCACATTGCAGATGGTGGAACTGGACGGCGCCGCTATGCTTGCCAGGGAAGCCGAAGAGCTGGCAGAGACCGTTCTTAACGAACAGCTGGAAAGAACGGACAGTGCCTTCGAGCTTCTCACGCGTGCCATCCTGCTCTTACCGGATTACCTTGGCGGATTGCAATTCGGCCAAGCGGACGCCCCACTGCGGCTGCTACCGCTCATCAATGAACTGCGGGCCGCACGTAAGGCCGATGCTGTTTCTGAAGATGAGCTGTTCGCGCCGGATCTTTCCGTCAAACCCCCGCGCAAGACGCACGATAAGTCCAAACTCGACGAGCCCGAATACGCCACACTGGCGCAGGGGCTGCGCCCCACATTCCAGTCCGCGCTGCTGAATTGGTTGCGCGACAGCAACGATACCAAGGCTCTCGACACCATCTCCGAAACGGTGGCGGAACTTGAACAGCAGACTAGCGTCGGTGTAGTCGAGCAGCTGTTCTGGGTTGCCGGCGGCCTGCTTGAAGCGTTGGGCAATGGCGGTTTGGAGCCGACGAATGAGCGTAAGAAACTTGTCTCGCGGCTCGATCAGCAGATCAAGAAGCTGATCGACGGTACGGACAAAAGCCTGCTGCGTAATGCGTCCGAGGCCTTGGTTAAGTCCATGCTGTTTCAGATCGGCGGTGCCAAGTCCGATGGCCCAAAGGTCACGCAGCTGAAACGGGCATTCGATCTCGACGCGCTGCTTGGCGGTGCAAGGGATCGAGATGGGCGGATTATAGTCGACCTGCCCGAACCGGAAACCATTAAGTCAGTGTCCTCCGCTTTGAGCGAGGAGGTGAACGCGGCGCAGGAGCTGCTCGCCGCTTATTTTGACCCTTCCGAGAAGGAAGTCGGTTCGCTCGAACCCTTGCTCGGGCGGCTTCACAAGATGTCGGGCACCATGGATCTGCTCGGCTTGCCCGCGGTTAAGGGCCTCGTGGATGAGTTGCAACAGGTCACGCGCGCCGTTGTCGACGGCAAGGTTGAGCCATCGGATGAAGTGTCCATGCGTATGGCGCATGCACTTTTGTTGGTTGAAAGCTGCTCACGCGATATCTGGGCGCCGACATGGAAAAAGCAAGTCGAGGATTGGACCGAGGCGCTACGTGGACTACTTACCGCGGATATCGGCGAAGTCCCCGATGTGGAGGGTATCGAAGTCTCGGAGGTGAGCGACGCGGAGTTCGACGAGCTGGTCGGTGTTGTCGCCAACGAAATTCGCGTCAATTTAACCAAGGCGGAGGAGGCAATCGAGGCTTTTGCTGCCGAGACCAATGAGCCATCCCATCTGGATGAGATACCCGGCTATCTCGCCCAAGTCGCGGGCGCGCTGCAGATCCTCGGTGAGGAGCGCGCGCTTGAATTATCGGACGTCGTCGATAAACGCATTGACGATATTCGCTCGGGCCGGCTCGCGCCGAGTTCAACTGTCTTGGATGCGTTGGCGGTGTGTGTCGGCACATTATCGGCGTACGCCGAAGGCTTGCACCTTGGTAGGCCAAACATCGAAGATCTCATGGACGCCGCGTTGAACGATATGGACATGGCCATGAGGACCGAGCAGCTCGGAGATCTCGATCCGGCAACGCTGGTCGATGGCGTGCAAGAGAGTCTGCGATATTGGCTCGACAACACCAACGACGGCGAGGCACTGCAGCGTGTGCAGCAGCGACTGGATCATATCATCGCGCTCGCCCATGGCCAGGGATACGAGCGGATCGAGCGCATCGGCACGGAAACGAACACATTACTGTCCATACTCGCTGAGGACCCGACACAGCTTTCCAACGAAGTAAGCGGCACGCTGGAGCGCTCGGTCGAGGCGCTTGCGGCCCTGGTACGCGAACACCTCGAGGCGGAACAGGCACCCCCACCTACCACTCTGGTCGCGGAGACCAGCGACCAAGAACAGACAGAGGCCAGCTTGGAGATCGTTGCGGCTACGGATGAGGCCGAGCCCACTGTTGGTGATGTCAGTGCAACGGCAGCGCCCGAAGCTGCACCCGAAGAAGAACATCGGGAGCCGGCCACCATCGAGGCCGAGCCCACTGTTGGTGATGTCAGTGCAACGGCAGCGCCCGAAGCTGCACCCGAAGAAGAACATCGGGAGCCGGCCACCATCGAGGCCGAGCCTGAGCCTGAAGCACAATACCAAGAAACGGTGACGGCCGAGACTGAGGCGGTACCGCCCTCACCACCAGCTGGCACGCCGGAGGTGGAAGCGACTGTGGCCGAGAGCACGCCTGCGCCAACACCCGAACCGCCGAGCAAGCCAGAGCTGGAGCTCGATCCTGAGATGTTGGGGATCTTCATCGAGGAGGCGCGCGAGGTGCTCGAAATGATTAACAATGAATTTCCGAGCTGGCGCGACAATCCTGATAATGGCAAGGCGTTAGCCGAAGTTCGGCGCGGCCTTCATACACTCAAGGGCAGCGGAAGAATGGTGGGCGCGTGGGAGATCGGGGAACTCACGTGGGCGGTTGAGAATCTCCTCAATAATGTGCGCGACGGTAAGATCGCGCATTCCGACATGATCTTTGACCTCGTAGCGAAGGTCAATCACGTGCTGCCCAGCATGATTGACCAGCTTGAAGGGGGTCCCGCGCCTGTCGATGACATCGAGGCGTTGCGCCAAGGCGCCCATGCCCTGGCTAATGGCGAGCCGTTACCGACGCTCGTAGCTACCGCAAAAGAAGAGGAAATAGCAATAGAAGAAGAGGTAACCGCTACGTCCGCACCGATCGCCGAGGCGGAGAAGTACGCCCCTGCCGAAGTGGAAGAGGCGTTCCCGCAACTGGACGACAGGTTACTGCGTATTTTTACCAGCGAAACCCTTGACCATCTCGAGACGATTCGGCAGGAAGTCGCAGGCTGCCGGGAGGGCGGCGGTCACTGCCTGGTCTCGGCGGGGCTGCTGCGCGCGACCCATACCCTGCAGGGCAGCGCCCGTTCCGTCGGACTGCCGCTAATGTCGGAGCCGTGTGGAGAAATGGAACGTCTGCTGCAGACTCTGGAGGCACTGAGGTTTCCATTGGATGATTCCCATTTCGTGCTATTGGACGACATGGTGGCGTGCGTCAGCGACCTGATAGACGTGTTAAACGACGAGTCCAGACCGGCTGGCGATGTGCGCAGTCGGTTCGACGCTTTGCGCGATCGCATCGCCGAGCAGATCGCACCACTACCGGCGCCTGAACTGCGGGAAGAGCCCGAGGCAGAAATGGTTGTGGAACCGACGCCGGCTGTGGCGAAAGACAGTGACGTGCCCGAGGCGCCACCGACGCCGGAAGCCCCGGCCGGTGGCGTGTCTGAAGAAGCAGACGAAACGTCCCCGGTGGCAGTCGCCGATAGTACAGTCACCAGCGCCGCGGCCACGCCAGCAGTTCCCGTAGGAATCGAGGAAGACATCGACCCGGAGCTGGTCGATGTATTTCTGGAAGAGGCGGAGGACCTCCTTAGTTCGGTCGAGGAAGCCGTGACGCAATGGCGCGGAAACCAGGCGGATGCGCAAGCGGTGGAGAGTCTTAAACGCGCGCTGCATACGCTCAAAGGCGGAGCCCGTATGGCAAGCGCGAATGTCGTGGGTAATCTGGCCCACAGTACAGAAGACTTGGTCAAGCGTGTTGAAGACCACCGAATAGCGGCGAGTGCCGGGTTATTTGACTTACTCGATGAAGTGCACGACATCCTGGTCACGCTTATCGACCAGATACGGCACGCGCAACCGTTATCCAGCGTGGAAGCGGTTAGCGCGAAAATCGCGCGCGCGTTGGCGGGTGAGCCGATCGCTGAGTCAAAAGCCGGTGCGCGCAGTCCATCGGCGCGCGAAGATCAACCGGGTGTGTCGGTGGCGGCGCGCACACCAGCGGCTGACGTGGCGGGAGAAGCCGCTGATGCCGAAGGAACGACCGAGGCGGACACGGCGATCCCAAGGGCAGCGGCGGAGCACGTAGAGCGCAGGGGTAGCGCAGACGCCGATGGCGAGACGCTCCGCGAACGACGAGACCGCCGTGGACAGGTGCGCGTGCGCACCAGTGTGTTGACCGACCTCGTGAACTACGCGGGTGAGGTGAGTATTGCCCGCGCCCGCATGGAGCAGCAAATCTACGGGTTCCGCGACAACCTGGGCGAATTGAACCGAAACGTTACACGCTTTCGCGATCAACTCCGTGACCTGGAAATACAATCGGAGTCACAGATTCTTTATCGCACCGAGATAGAAGGCGAGTCGGAATTAAGCTCGGGTTTCGATCCGCTCGAACTCGATCGCTACTCGAGATTGCAGCAACTGTCGCGCAGCCTGGCGGAAAGCCTCCACGATCTAACCACTATTCAATCTAATCTGCAGACGTTCGCGGGCGAGGCAGAGACCGTACTTCAGCAGCAAGCACGCACCAATACGAGCCTGCAGGAAGGTCTCATGCGAACACGGATGATCCCGTTTTCAACCCAGGCTGCTAGGCTCCGCCATATATCGCGACAGACCGCACGTGAACTAGGCAAGCGCGTAGAATTAAAAATAACCGGAACAGAGGTGGACGTCGACAGAAACGTGCTCGAGCGAATGATGGGTCCGTTTGAGCATATGATTCGCAATGCACTGGACCACGGTATTGAGAACGAGCTTGAACGCAGGCGTGCCGGTAAGCCGCCGATGGGCACGATTACCATCGACACAAGCCAAGAGGGAAACGAGATCGCCATCCGCTTTTCTGATGACGGCAGGGGTCTTGATATCGAAGCCATTCGCCGCCGCGCCCTCGAGAATGAATTGATCACCGAGGACAAGGTGCTTTCCGATGACGAGTTGATCCAGTTTATATTGGTCTCCGGATTCTCTACGGCACGCGAGGTCACCCACCTTTCCGGACGTGGCGTCGGCATGGACGTCGTGGAGAATGAAGTAAAACAGCTCGGCGGCCACATGGCCGTCAACACCACACCCCGTGAAGGCACGACCTTCACCATTCGCTTGCCGGTGACGCTGTCGATCGCGCAAGCCCTAATCGTTCGCGTCAGTGACCAGCCATTCGCCATACCCTTGTCCGCCATTATGAATATCATCGAAGTCCCGGCGGATCAAGTGAATGTCTCGATGGGCAAGAACCCACTTTTGAACTATAACGATACCGTCTATGCATTCATGAATGTAGGTAACCGCCTGGGATTTCCTTCAGAGCCACGCAACGGCGGCAAGGTTCCGGTTTTGTTGGCCCGCATCGGCACCCGCGAAGTGGCGATCCAGGTCGATGCTTTGATCGGCACCAAAGAGATTGTGGTCAAATCCCTAGGACCACAGCTGAGTGAGCTTAAAGGCCTTGCAGGCGCGACGGTACTAGGCGACGGCACCGTAATCTTGATTCTGGATATTGGTGGCTTGTGGCTGACAGACGAAGCCTTGCAAGTCGAACACGTTGCAGAGACAGCGCCTGGTGAACAGACCACGCGACGTCCGGTTGTCATGGTTGTCGATGATTCATTGACGGTGCGCAAAGTGACCGGTAGACATTTGCAAAAACGCGGTTTGGAAGTGTTGACTGCGAAGGACGGTGTAGATGCGTTGGAGCAATTGCAAGATCATACTGCTGATGTCATGTTAATCGATATAGAAATGCCACGCATGGATGGCTATGAGCTGTCCAGCCGCATACGCGCAGATCCGCGATTTAAGCATATACCGATAATCATAATAACGTCACGTGCTGGTGAGAAACACAGGAATCGCGCTTTCGAGCTTGGTGTTAATGGGTACATGAGCAAACCTTATCAAGAGGACGAGTTATTCCAGAATATAGAGTCGCTGCTGTCTGAGGATACAGTCCACTGATATGCGCCGGCACAGTAGTTTGTGCAAACCGCACCCCAAACGGTTCCATGAAGTTGACCTGATCGGCCGAAAACGGCGTAAGCACACTTGATCGATCCACACCAGTATCTACGTTTCCACCTTGGCGACGTACTCTACCTGATTTCCGGCCGTGTCAGCGTCGCTATCGATCAGCGCGATAACCTGCAAGTCAATACCGGTAGAGGCCTTGCCAGCGCCTGGCGAGTGCAAGGCGGTGACCGTTGGCCAGCTTACTGCCTGGACCGCGAGCTCCGGGCGGCGCCTCGTGGGGATTGGGAGCGCGCCATTTTCTTAGAGGCGCAGCCTCATCCAGTCGGTCTGAGTACGGGTGAGGTGGATGTGCTGGCGCAGACCGAGGTCCAGGTAGCCCCGTTCACCCCCTTGGGCCCAGCGGCCACGCGTGTGGGGCACCTGTTCACCGGGGCTTGGGTGCAAGGGGATCAGGTTACACTGGTTTTCGATCCAAGCGCGTTGGTTGCGTATCTACAGAGTCTTGAAGGATAAGGCACGTGGGGTCAGAGACACAGCAACGAGTTCATTTGTTGGAAATCCCCAGCGGCAGGTTTCCCTTATTGGTGCCGAGTGCGACCATTGCCGAGGTGATCAATTGCGGAGAACTCACCCCATTGCCTATCAGCCCCGCCTGGGTGCTCGGGGTATGCGGTTGGCGGACGACGGCGCTCCCTGTCGTTTCGTTTGAAACCCTGTTGACCGGCATGCTGCCAACACCGGGGCCGCGCTCACGCGTGATAGTTTTCTATCCGCTACGGGGCAGAGGTGAGGAAGAATTTTTTGGGATCTTCAGCACGAAAGAACCGCAGCCGCACATCATCGGCGATGCTTCAGAGCTCGCGAACAGCCCTGCTGGAGCGGTGGAGAGTCCCTACGTGGCGGCGACTGTGCGGCTCCGCGAAGAGACTCTGTTAATTCCTGATCTCGAAGCGCTAAGAGCCGCGTTCTATCCGTAAGTCAGATACAAGTTTCGAGATACAAGAGACAAGCTAAAATACATCTGAATTAAACTTGCATCTTGGGCCTTGTATCTTGCATCTGCATTAATCTGAAGTAGCACTATTGTTTCCCTCCCATGCGATCTTTGCGAGCATATCTATTTCATCCGGATTGATGACAGCGTGCCATTCGCGAGGTTAGTGGGCCCGACCCCTTGCGGCCGGCGCCCCGCGAGCCATGCTCAGCACCGGTCGCGCACACCGCTAACCATGGCGAAGAGAACATGCCATAATTGTCGCACCCCTGATGGTTTCGCGAGCTTCGCGTCAAGTGCTGTCCGAGCGGCCGTCCGACAAGCGGCCTAACGGCGTTTAAAACCGGTGGTCCTACTCTCTGAGGGAGGAACAGTCCATGTCAGCCAAACCTGAACACGCGATACCCGGTCGCTGCGACCTGGCGAATGCAATTCGCGCACTGAGCATGGATGCGGTACAAAAAGCGAAGTCTGGCCATCCCGGGATGCCCATGGGAATGGCGGACATCGCGGAAGTGCTTTGGAATGACTACCTGAAGCATAACCCCGCTGATCCCAAGTGGTTCAACCGGGATCGTTTTGTCGTGTCTAACGGTCACGGTTCCATGTTGTTGTACAGCCTCTTGCATTTAACGGGTTATGACATGCCGATGGATGAGATCAGGAATTTCCGGCAACTGCATTCAAAAACACCCGGGCACCCAGAATACGGACTGACGGCTGGCATAGAGACCACCACGGGCCCACTGGGTCAAGGTCTTGCAAACGCCGTTGGCATGGCAATCGCGGAAAAGAACATGGCGGCTCGGTTTAACCGCCGTGGACATGAGATCGTTGATCATTACACATACGTTTTTCTGGGTGACGGCTGCTTGATGGAAGGCATTTCCCACGAAGCCTGTTCGCTGGCCGGAACTCTTGGCTTGGGAAAGCTGATCGGGTTCTATGACGATAACGGCATCTCCATCGATGGCAACGTCGAGGGTTGGTTTACCGATGATACGCCTATCCGGTTCGAGGCCTACGGCTGGCATGTAGTGCCGGATGTCGATGGCCATAATGCCGATGCCGTTATCAAGGCAATCAACGCAGCGCAGGCGGCACGCGACCGGCCTAGCTTGATCTGCTGTAAGACGGTCATCGCCTACGGTGCGCCGAACCTCGCGGGTAGTCACAATGCCCACGGCGCACCGCTCGGTGAGGAAGAGATAGCGGCTACGCGCGAGAACCTGGGCTGGAAGCATGAGCCGTTCGTCATCCCACCTGAGATCTACACGGGATGGGATGCAAGGTCTAAGGGTGTCTCCGCCGAGCAACGATGGGTTCAAGCGCTTACCGTCTATAGGCACGAGCATCCCGATCTTGCGGCCGAGCTGGAACGCCGTATAAATGGCGAACTACCGGCGGACTGGCAGCAGAAGTCAGAGGCACTCATCGACCGGGTGGCGGCCGAAGGCGAGGCCATGGCAACGCGCAAGGCCTCGCAGGCGGCGCTAAATGGCTTTGGCCCGCTGCTCCCGGAGTTGATCGGCGGCTCCGCGGACCTGACGGGCTCTAACAACACCAACTGGTCAGGCTCACGGGCAATCACGAAGAACGAACCGGATGGCAATTACATTTATTTTGGTGTGCGCGAGTTTGCGATGTCAGCGATCATGAACGGCATTGCGTTGCACGGCGGGTTTATACCCTATGGTGGTACGTTCCTCGTTTTTTCTGATTATGCCCGTAACGCCGTGCGCATGTCTGCATTGGTTCCCACCCGCAGTATCTTCGTGTATACACACGACTCTGTCGGTCTCGGCGAAGACGGACCTACGCATCAGCCCATTGAGCATCTGGCATCGCTGCGCTTGATTCCCAACATGATGTTGTGGCGTCCGTGCGATCTCGTGGAATCCGTAGTGGCCTGGAAAGCGGCGATCGAACGAAGCGATGGACCCACAAGCCTGGTGTTTACCCGCCAGAGCCTGGTGTTTCAGGCACGCGTTGATAAGACTATCGCGAATATCGTGCGTGGCGGTTATGTCCTAAGTGATTCGGCGGGTGGTAAGCCGCGAGCGATTATCATTGCTACGGGGTCGGAGGTCGAGGTAGCCATGGAGGCACAGAAACTCCTTACAGATAAGGGGGTATCCGTGCGCGTCGTGTCTATGCCGTGTACCCAGGTCTTCGATGCCCAGGACGAGGCATACCGCGAGGCGGTATTACCGCCCGATATCTTCGCGCGTGTGGCAGTCGAGGCCGGTGTACCGGATTGCTGGCTGAAGTACGTGGGTCTGAAGGGCGCGGTAGTCGGCATCAATCGCTTCGGTGAATCTGCGCCCGGCAAGGCGGCACTCGAGTATTTCGGTTTTACTGGCGCTAATGTTGCAAAGGTGGTCGAGGAAGTCCTCTAGCAAATTAGTGGAAGGTTAGAAGTAGCAAGTAGCAAGACAAGCTCACTACCAGACCGCGAGTAGTCCTCCCTGGCGAGTTTTTGTGCTGACGCGTCTTTGACTTGTTTCTTCCATCGAAGTTAGGGGTATCGCTATTCGGTTCTGTAAACATGGTCTTTGGAGATAACTTATGGCTATAAGGGTAAGTATTAACGGTTACGGTCGTATTGGACGCAATGTGCTTCGTGCCCTGTATGAAGCCGGACGCAAGGATGAAATCCAAATTGTTGCTATCAATGACTTATGTGACCCCGAAACCAATGCTCATTTGACGCGTTTTGACAGTGTCCACGGCCGCTTCCCGGGCGAGGTCAAGGTTGAGGCGGACTGCCTGTTGGTTAATGGTGACAGGATTCAGGTGTTTTCCGAGCGTGATCCTTTGAAGCTCCCGTGGGGCGATCTGGGGATCGACGTCGTTATGGAGTGCACCGGTCTTTTCACCAGTAAGGACAAGGCCAGCGCACATCTCGAAGCAGGTGCAAAAAAGGTGATCATCTCTGCGCCCGGTGGCAAAGATGTGGACGCAACTATTGTCTACGGGGTTAATCACAACATCTTGAAAAGTACAGACACTGTAATTTCCAATGCCTCGTGTACGACCAATTGCCTGGTGCCTCTAGTGAAGCCGCTGCATGACAAGATTGGCGTGGTGCACGGTTTGATGACGACCATCCATGCATACACCAATGACCAGGTGCTCATAGACGTCTACCATGAAGACCTACGTCGCGCCCGTTCCGCCACTATGTCCCAGATCCCCACTAAGACCGGTGCGGCAGCCGCAGTGGGTCTAGTTTTGCCGGAACTCGACGGCAAGCTAGACGGCTTTGCTGTGCGCGTGCCGACAGTAAACGTTTCGGTGGTCGACCTGACCTTCGTCGCTGCCCGCGAGACCAGCAAGGACGAGATCGACACTATCATGAAAGAGGCCTCCGAAGGCGAGCTCGAGGGTATTCTCGCTTATAATAACCAGCCGCTCGTGTCCATGGACTTTAACCACACTACCGCATCTTCCACGTATGACGCCAGTCTGACCAAGGTCATTGATGGCAAGCTAATAAAGGCGCTCGCGTGGTACGACAACGAATGGGGCTTCTCCAACCGCATGTTGGATACCGCAGTTGCGTTCATGAACGCAGCCTAACGACAGTAGGAAGTAGCAAGTGTGAAGTAGCAAGTAACTAATGAGTCTGGTTTTACTTGCCACTTGCTACTTGTAACTTGCTACTGAGCCAGGTGTATTGCCTTGAGCCCAACTTTACTGACGACTCCTCTTAGCCGAGACAACTTCCGATGGCTGTACTAAGAATGACCGATCTCGACCTTGCGGGTAAACGCGTTTTGATCCGCGAGGACTTGAACGTGCCAGTTAAGGATAGTGTGGTTACTGATGACACCCGTATACGGGCTTCACTGCCAACCATTCAACATGCGATGGCAGCGGGCGCGAAGGTGATGGTGATGTCTCACCTGGGACGCCCGGAAGAGGGCGTCTATGATGAAAGATTCTCGTTACAACCCATTGCCAACCACCTCTCGCTTTTGTTGGGGAAGCATGTACCGCTCCTGAAAAACTGGCTCAGCGGTGCTCCTGAGATAAACGACGGTGATGTAGTGATGTGCGAGAACGTGCGTTTCAACAAGGGAGAAAAGAAAGACGACGACGAGCTCGCCAGAAAGCTCGCTCGATTGTGCGATGTCTACGTTATGGATGCCTTTGGCACCGCCCACCGCGCGCAAGCATCGACACATGGTGTTGCCAAGTACGCAAAAGTTGCCTGTGCCGGCTCCCTGCTCGCAGCAGAGCTCGATGCGCTCGGGCGTGCCTTGGAGAGCCCGGCTCGACCATTAGTCGCGGTGGTCGGCGGCGCCAAGGTGTCTAACAAAGTGACCGAGTTGGACGAGCTTTCGCAGAAAGTAGATCGTTTGATTGTCGGCGGCGGTATTGCCAACACGTTCATCGCCGCTGCAGGATATAACGTCGGCAACTCACTCTACGAGCCTGACTTTGTCGACCAGGCTAAGCGTCTCAGCGAACGGGCCAGGAGTCGCGGCGCCGACATCCCGGTTCCGGTGGACGTTGTCTGTGCGGGCGAGCTGTCAGAAAACGCACAGGCGGCGTTAAAGCCAGTTGCCAATGTCACCGATGATGACATGATACTGGATATTGGCCCTGAGACGTGTGCCGTCTACGGTGAGATCCTAAAAACTGCTGCAACCATCGTTTGGAATGGTCCAGTCGGCGTGTTTGAAATCGAGCAGTTTGCTCCAGGGACTGAGCACGTATCGCAGGCAATTGCCGAAAGTAAAGCTTTCTCGATCGCCGGCGGTGGCGATACACTGGCGGCCATTTCCAAGTATAAGATCGCTGACAAGATCTCCTACATCTCCACCGGTGGCGGGGCCTTCCTGCAATTCCTTGAGGGGAAAAAACTGCCCGCTGTTGCAATTCTTGAGGAACGTGCTAAACAGTAACAGGTTGCAAGTAGCAAGTAGCAAGTTGTAAGGGGAGGAGAAAAGAACTGCGGTAGTCACTTGCAACTTGTACCTTGCTCCTTCTAACTCGGTTCTATGCTAAGACAAACCAAGATAGTTGCGACCCTGGGTCCCGCCACCGATGACCCTAAGGTGCTCGATAAGCTTATCGAGGCCGGTACAGACGTGGTGCGATTGAACTTTTCCCACGGGACCGGCGATGTTCACAGGCTTCGCGCGCAGGCAGTGCGTGAACGCGCACAAGAATACGACCGACATATAGGCGTACTCGTCGATTTGCAGGGCCCGAAGGTTCGTATCGGCAGGTTTAAGAGCGGGAAAATCACACTACGGGAAGGCGATAAGTTTATTGTGAATTCCGATCTGCCGTTGGACGAAGGGACACAAGAGCAAGTTGGGGTGACATACAAGGGCCTGCCCGGGGACGTAGACCGCGGTTCCACATTACTCCTTGACGACGGGCGCCTCGCGTTGTGGGTCGACCAGGTGCAAGGACCTGAGGTGATGTGTCGTGTCGTAAGCGGTGGTGAGCTCAAAGATGGGGCGGGACTCAACCGCCAAGGTGGTGGACTGTCGGCGGAGGCTCTAACTGAGAAAGATCGCGCGGATATCGAGACTGCGGCCGCGATCGAGGCGGACTATCTTGGCGTCTCGTTCTTGCGCTCGGCCGCGGACGTCCGGGAAGCACGCGAACTCTTCAAGGCGGCGGGCGGTCACGGCGGAATTGTTGCCAAGATCGAGCGCGCCGAAGCAGTGGATGCCATCGACGAGATCATCGGTGCATCGGATGTCATCATGCTTGCGCGTGGCGACCTCGGTGTCGAAATGGGCGACGCTGCGTTGCCGCCATTACAAAAACGCATCATCCGACTTACCCGACAGGGGAATAAAATCGCGATCACGGCGACACAAATGATGGAGTCGATGATACACAGGGCGATCCCTACGCGCGCCGAGGTTTCTGATGTGGCGAATGCGGTGTTGGATGGCACCGACGCCGTCATGCTGTCGGCTGAAACCGCGATCGGAGAATACCCAGTCGCTGCCGTTTCAGCCATGGATCGCGTTTGTCGCGAAGCCGAAAAACAACAAGAAGCGATCTGGTTTCGGGAGCGACGTGATGTATCGTTTGAGCGGGTGGATGAAGCCATTGCCATGGCCGTCATGTATAGCGCCAATCACCTGCCAGTAAAGGCGATAGCGGCGTTAACGGAATCGGGATCTACCGCGCTTTGGATGTCACGCGTAAATTCGGCGGTGCCTGTCTATGCGCTGACACCGCATGTGGAGACAGGCAGAAAGGTGACACTTTATCGCGGCGTCTATCCAGTGAACTTCAATCACACGACTGATGATCCGGCGCAGGTTATGGCGGAGGCAGTCGATGAGTTGCGTCGGCGCGGCGCGGTGCGCGAAGGCGACTTGGTGATTCTTACCATTGGCGAACCCTTAAGGGAACCAGGCGGAACGAATAGCCTGAAAATCGTCCGCGTTCGTGGTTTACCCGAAGCGTAGTAACCAGGTTTTTGTTGAAAGTTATTAAAACAAAAACCCTGCCCGCTGGGCGGGCAGGGTCCAACCTCCAACTCCTTTATTATTGTTTGTAGTCTGCGTGCTGTTTAGCACCGATGGGCTCGGCGTTCAAGCGGCTTCCTTCTCCATGCTCTCATTGTAGCGCCCGAGCGCCGCCGCGCCGTTGAGCCTTGCCCTGCCGTAGAGGGCCTTCTGCGCGGCGCCGACGTTTGCCGCGTCACCCTTCCAGTTCTCCATGGCCGGCTGTTGTAACGCGCGCGCATAGGAGAATGTGAGCGGCCATGGCAAGTCGATACCGAGGTTGTGCATCGCATTGAGGTGGGCGGTTGCCTCTTCGTTGCTCTGACCACCCGAGAGGAACGCCACACCCCGCACTGCCGCCGGCACAGTATTCAGCAGGCAGCGCACGGTTTGCATGGCGACCTCCTCGACCCCCGCCCGTTGTGGACAATCAAGTCCAGAGATCACCATGCTCGGTTTGAGTACCATGCCGTCGAAATAGATACGTTGCGTAGCGAGCTCATTGAATACGGTCCGTAGTGCCGCGTCGGTGACCTCATAACAACGCTCTATCGTGTGATTACCGTTGATAAGTACCTCGGGCTCCACGATAGGCACCAGCCCGGCTTCTTGTGCCAACCCGGCATACCGCGCGAGGGCGTGGGCATTCGCTTCGATGCAACCACGTGTAGGGATGTCCTCACCGATGGTGATGACGGCGCGCCATTTGGTAAACCGTGCTCCTATTTCTTTGTATTCGGCTAACCGGTCTCGCAGACCGTCCAACCCTTCGGTGACTTTTTCGCCGGGGTGAGCAGCCAGATCCTTGGCACCCTTGTCGACCTTAATGCCGGGCGTGATGCCCACCTTGGCCAAATGCTCGGCGAAAGGAGTGCCAGCCAGGGTCTTTTGTCGGATCGTCTCATCGAAAAGTATGGCTCCGCCTATAAACTCTGACAGCCCGTCCGTTGTTACCAACATGTCCCGGTAGGCGCGTCGGTTGTCCTCAGTACACGCGATACCCATCTTTTCGAAACGGGTCTTGCAGGTGGGTGTACTTTCGTCCATGGCGAGGATGCCCTTTCCAGGGGCCACCATAGCGTTGGCGGTACTTTCGAGCTCTTGTTTGCTCATCGGGTCAACCCTCCATCAATTTCAATCTTGCCTCAAGTTGCCCGTCGTTCCCTTACCGGATGATTTTTGGGCAAAGCCAAAATGTATCTGAGAACGAGCAGACAAGTCCAGCCACACACGCGCAAACCAACTTAAGGCTTTGAAAAACCGGGAAAAGAAACATGTATGGCACACCGACCCCGGGAATCGGGGTAGGTGCCTCAGGGTCGCCGGTCTCGCGGCTTCTCCGACGCGACCGCTGGCGGTGAGGTTGGTACGATAGTGATAAATCGTCGCCAGGCCGCAGCCACCCATGATTCTTCACATCGACATGGATGCCTTTTACTCCTCGGTCGAGGAACGCGACCGGCCCGAATTGGCCGGCAGGCCGGTGGTAGTAGGGGGCACCCCGGAGGGGCGGGGCGTGGTGGCAGCCGCCAACTATGAGGCACGCAAATACGGTGTACACAGTGCGATGCCCGCCGCGACCGCACGACGGTTGTGTCCCCACGCCGTATTTTTGCCCGCACGCCATGCCCATTACGGCAAGGTGTCACATCAGATCCGCGAGGTATTCCATCGCTATACGCCGTTGGTAGAGCCGCTGTCCTTAGATGAGGCGTTCCTCGATGTAACGACGAGCCAGAAACTCTTTGGTCCATCGGCCATCATTGGTCGCCGCATCAAGCGTGAAATCGCCGAAGAACTGAAGTTAATCGCCTCTGTCGGTGTTGCTCCTAATAAATTCCTAGCAAAAATCGCGAGCGACTTAGATAAACCGGACGGTTTTGTCGCAGTCGATCCGGATCGCGTGCAGGAATTTCTCGATCCATTGCCGGTGGGGCGCTTATGGGGTGTCGGCCAAGTCTCCCAGAGGGCTTTGCAGCGCCTCGGCGTTAACACCATAGGCGCACTGCGTAAGCAGCCCATCGCGCAGCTGCAACAGTTGTTCGGTAAGGGCGGAACGCACCTATGGCAACTCGCACACGGCATCGATAATCGTGCCGTAGTCCCGGACTCGCAGGCGAAATCCCTATCGCACGAGACCACATTTGCCACTGATGTTGCTAACCTTGACGTACTGCGGGCGTGGCTCCTGGAGCTTACTGAACAGGTGGGTTGGCGACTGCGGCGCTATCAGCTGTATGGACGCACCGTTCAGGTGAAGATCCGTTTCGCCGACTTTAAGACCATCACGCGCGCACGTACTCTCGCCGAACCGACGAACATCACACAGGAACTCTGGAAGATCGCCGCCGAGTTACTAGAGGGTAACTTGCCAGCGAAGCATCTCGGAGTCCGCCTGCTGGGCATGGGCGTTAGCGGCTTCGAGGAGGAGCAACCCGCGCAGAGAAGCTTGTTCGAGGAGGACAAACGCGAAAAGCAAGGCCGTCTGGACACACTAACCGATGACGTAAAGCGACGTTTCGGCAAGACTGCGCTACGGCGCGCGACCGACTTGAAACGGTCGCAATGAGCATCTGTATAGAGTTAGCGCATGAACATCATCTGTTTTGGTGACTCGATTACCGAAGGTGCCGAGTTTGTACCGATGGACCGCTGGCCGACAGTTCTACAGTCGAGACTTGACGTTTTGAAACCTAGCAAATTCACGGTCCACAATCGGGGCGTCGGTAGCGATACCACGACGCGAGGATTCGACCGCCTTGACAGCGATGTACTGCCGTTGCTGCCCGGTTTGCTGCTGGTTCAATTTGGGTTTAATGACGGGAACGTGCGTGACTGGGCGATGGTTCCGAGGGTAGGGGTGGAAGAGTTTAAAAGGAACCTGCGCGAGTTCCACCGTATCGCCCATGCGCAGCAAGGACAATGCGTGTTCGTTGTGAATCACACCATCGCTGCGGTCAGCGGCAAGCAGGGCAACGGCAAGAGCTACAACGAGAACCTCCAGCCCTACAATCCCGCAATTCGCGCGGTAGCGCAACAGCTGGGTGCGCCGGCGATTGATCTGCCTATGCTCATGGCGCAGCGCCGTGTGGATCTGGAGACGCTTCTTACTGACGACCGCCTGCATCTGAGTGTGCCGGGAAATCAAATCTATGCTGACATAGTGTTTGATATGTTAGTGACAATCTTGCGCGGCTGGGAACTATAGTGCGAGTCGACACAATGCGTTAGGCGCGTGATCGCGCAGCCAAGAATATCAGAATATAATAATGTGATGCTGATCACTTAAAGCCGCTACGCACACCAACGCCGTTGGCCGCCCAGATAGGTGGTTTTTCTCGGTGCTACAAACATTAACGGCACGCGTTCCAGACTTCGATCGCATAACCCTGTACCATATACTGATCCTACACCACACACCGCGGCTGCGATCGATGACGACCTCGAGGGTGATGACAGTGGTGGCGGGGTGTTCTAAGGGCTGTTAAGCAAAGGAGGTGTGATTATGGCTATCGCGCGTTCCCTCAAAGATTTCATGAAGAAACACCACGTTGCTTACAACGTTATTCCACACCCCCGCACGTTATCCAGTATGCAGACTGCGGCTGCTGCCCATGTGCCCGGTGATCGGCTTGCCAAATCAGTAGTCCTGGAGGACGAAGACGGTTACATGGTCGCGGTCTTGCCGTCGACCCACCGTCTTGATCTCGGCAAGCTGCATCACCAGTTCAGCCGTAAACTGGGACTCGCGACGGAAAACGAATTGCGAGAGTTGTTCAAGGATTGCGAACTCGGTGCCATTCCTCCCGTCGGTGCGGCCTACGGGTTTGACACGATTATCGATGACAGTTTAACGGATCAGCCCGACATCTATTTTGAGGCTGGTGATCACGAGGAACTGGTCCACGTCAGCGGAGAACAATTTAAACAACTGATGACGGGATCCCGCTACGGTCACTTTAGTCATCATGTTTAAGATTTCTCCTAGAGATTAGACATCGACAGGAGTCAACTCGGCAGGGAGAGTCATGCGCGACATCTTTTTGGTAGATACTAGTGCGTCTTGACGCGAATCATCGGGAGGGATTAAGTATGAGTGAATATTGCGTGGTCATTGCTGATGGGGCGCGTGCTCGCCTCTTCACCCTGGAACCGGCGGAATCGCCTGATATGGAAGGTGGACCGAATCTAAAGGAACGCCAGCATCTCGTTAATCCGGAACGGGTTCATACCGGACCGCTATGGAGTGATGCGAAGACGGGACGTAACCGTGCTCCGGCGGGCGGTCAAGCGCATGGCTACGATGATCACCGTACGCAACATGTGCACGAATTCAAGCGCCGCTTCGCACGAAGTGTCGCCCAGCAGACGGCCCGGCTCGTGCAAGCATACGGTGCGAGGAGCGTGATACTTGCCGCGCAGAAACGTATGCTTGGTTTTCTCCGCGGTGAGCTGGGCCCGTTGCTGAAAAACGGCGTACATGTGCACGCTATCGCTAAAGACTTGTGCAAGTTCGCACCGCACGACGTGCACAAATATCTATCTAAAGAGACTAGTCTGCCGCCTCGCAAAAATCCGGCTGGGTGAATGTCTACAGAAAGACAAAACAGATTGACACTGAATACAACAGCAGAAGCCCTGTTTGAATCGAACATTAAAAGCTTGCCGCTGAGCCACCGTGGCAAGGTGCGGGAGATCTATGGAGTAGGTGATGCCTGTCTATTGATCGTGGCCAGCGATCGAATCTCCGCGTTCGACGTGGTACTGCCAACGCCCATCCCCGGGAAGGGCCGCGTCCTTACGGCATTGTCCCGTTTCTGGTTTAACAAGACTCGCGACATCGTACGGAACCACGCCGTGGAGGACATTCGTCTACAGCACGTGCTCACGGATCCGGTGGAGTACGCCCAGCTTGAGGGGCGGGCAATGGTGGTACGCAAGGTCGAGCCGTTACCTCTGGAAGCGATTGTGCGTGGTTATCTGATCGGCTCTGGCTGGCGGGACTACCAGCAAACAGGCGCCCTATGTGGAATCGACTTGTCCGCCGGGCTGCGCCAAGCAGATAAGTTGCCTGAGGCTATCTTTACCCCCTCGACCAAGGCCGAGGTAGGTGATCATGACGAAAACATCAGTTTCCGTGAGATGGTCGAGCTCGTCGGGGAGGAGGTTGCCAGCAAGGTCAGTGAGATAAGTCTGCGCCTTTACATTGACGCCGCCGCTTACGCTTTGGAGCGCGGTATCATCATTGCTGATACGAAGTTTGAGTTTGGTTTGGACGACAAGGGAACATTGGTGCTGATCGACGAGATATTCACCCCGGACTCATCCCGCTTTTGGCCCGCCGATACGTATCGGCCTGGTGTCAGTCCTCCGAGCTTCGATAAACAATTTGTCCGCGACTACCTGGAAACGCTGGATTGGGACAAGAAAGCACCTGGCCCTGAGCTGCCAGCAGATATCGTTGCAAGAACCGCAGCAAAATACAACGAAGCGCTTGAGCGGCTTACGGGCAAACGGTAGTCAATCAGCCGGCAATTCGTGACGTGGCCGCATGAAGGCGCTGCGCCTAGCGAAGTAGTAACGGCATAACAAGCAAGCGTAATGGCCTGTTTCGGTTTGGCATGAAGCGAGCCTGCGGAGTTGTTAGTATCCGACTCGTATGCAGATAATTATTAGCCGTTTGTTGGCGCCTTTGTTTGTCTTCGTCCTGGCAGTGGCGCCGGTAATGTCGGGTTTTGCCGCTACCTTATCCAGCTGGTCATCGAATGTCCCTTGAACGCAGAGAAAAAACTCGTTGTCTCCATTTCCAAGCCTTCGTGTGAAGCACAGCGACACGCGAGGCCGCCTACTGCACGCTACTGACGCATTTCCGGTTCTCCGAGTCAGCTTTTTTGGTTCCACGTTTTGTCATCTCCGCGACTCAGGAGTGTAGAGCTTTGTCTTCGAAAACGGGTTGGCCTATCCTTGGGTTTAAGCGATTTAAAGGATTATGTATGAAAATATTAAGCATTCTTCTGATCGCAGGCCTACTGCTGAGCGCCTGCAGTGATGATACGGGTCGTCCGCCGTCAAAAACAGCAAGCGAAGAGCAATCCATGCAGCGCCAAACCTTGACACCGCGACCAGCGGTTCGACGCGAGTTCGATACTGCGAAGATAACGCGCGGCACGAAGCTTTTTGCGCAAAACTGCGCAGTCTGTCATGGTTCTCAAGCTGAGGGTACGCCTCAATGGACCAAGCCAGGTCCGGATGGCAAATATCTACCCCCACCGCTCAATGGCACGGCCCACACCTGGCATCATCCCACCGTCGTTCTGAAGCGCACTATTAAGGAGGGAACCGGAAAGCTAGGCGGGAACATGCCACCGTGGGGCGACAAGCTTTCCGATGAAGAGATCGAGGCGATTATCGCTTGGTTTCAATCGCTCTGGCCCGACGAGATCTACGCTGTATGGCTACGGCTCGATGCGGAGTCTCGTGCGCAGTCCCTCCAATAATCAGACCCGTGGTTTAGCTCGGGAGCGCTAGCGTGACACATTGGTGTCGCTGTGTCCGGGGTCAGCAAGTGGGATCGACGAGCGGCCTGGGAGTCCATTTGCTTTGTGCTTCGTGGCGATTATCATACCTCGGCCTGACAAGAATAGGTTGAGCGAAGCACATGAGCCGCGCATGGATAGCTGTGATTGTCGGTACACTACTTCTGGTTGCTTGCGAGAAGCAAAGTGAGAAGGCCGAGCAAGCAGCACCGGAACCGCAGGAAATGCCGGTAGCAACCGCGCCAGCAGCACCCGAACCCAAACAGAGCTTCTCCGTCGAAAACATCAAACGCGGCGCGGCGTTATACCGAGAGCACTGCCTACAGTGCCATGGTCCCGAAGCACAGGGACACCCCGACTGGCAGACGACCAGTGACGGCACATTCACGGCCGCCCCCCCGCTCAATGGCACCGGGAACGCGTGGAAACGTAAAAAGCAAGACATGATCGCCATTATCAAGAACGGGCTGGCCCGCAATGGCGTCCCCGCCATGCCCGCCTGGAAGGGTCGGCTCAGTGACGAAGAAATCGAGGACATCATAACCTGGTTCCAGGTGCTGTGGCCGCCCGACGTCTACGAGCGCTGGCTAAAGGCGAACATGGGTACTGCGGCACCCACCGGATAGCTGCCTGCGTAACCGTTTCTTGACCTGTATCAATGTGTTTAGGGGCGCGACGAGTATTATTTTGAAACTTGTCCCGACTCGTGCGGTCTCGTAAACGGGCCTACGCGCTATGACCGGTAGCCACCGAAAACTACTCCCTCGCACAAAAGCCGGCAAAGTGCCGGTATACGTCCTGGCTGCTGGTAAGCGGGCTCTCGCTGGCATTGCTGCCATCTTGCAGGAGGTACACCATGACAGTAGGTAAGAAAACCATAGCTGGTTTGCTACTTGGGGTATTGATTACGTTCCTTATTGCAATTGGATCTTCCATGGTCTTGGCCCACGGTGGCGGTCAGATGAGGGGCTCCGGTTTTGGCATGGGATCCGGCATGGGTTCCATGGGCATGGGCGGGCCTGGAATGATGGGCTTTGGGCACAGGCATCACCAGCATCACATGCCGATGATGGGCGGCATCGGCATGATGGGCATGGGGCCAGGCATGATGGGCATGGGACCGTTGTGGATGCTCGACTTAAGTGATGACCAGCGCACCAAGCTTCACAAGATTCAGGATGAGCTGCGCAAAACACACTGGAACACTATGGGCAAGATCATGGATGAATCCAGCAAGCTTAGCGAACTCTTTGCTGCCGACAAACCAGATGCGAAAAAGATCGGTGCCGTGTACGGCAACATTTTCGATCTGCGGCGGCAGATGATCGAAGTCAGCATAGACGTACACAACCGCATGGATGCCGTGTTAACCAAAGAACAGCGTGAGCAGCTTGAGCAGATGTGGCGTGGTCGCGGCCCGCGTTATGGCGGGCCGGGCATGATGGGGCCTGGGATGAGCCGTGGTGGCATGATGGGTGGTTAGGTTGGCAACGAAGTCCGGTCACCGCAAGATTGACGGCGCTTCCAAGTCTGAGGACCGCCCAACGGCGAGCTGAATGTAATGGCCTTTATCGGCACGCCTTCAGACTACCGCTTTCCGTGGTATGTGCGGTTACTCTTCTGGAACCAGAAGCGCCGGTATGGAGCCGAGCTGGAACCCACGCGGTTGTGGGGCCGCACGCCTAAGGTATGCATCACGCTGGCGCTTCTCTATGCGGCACTCGATCGCCGATCTTCGCCCATCGAGCCACCATTACGTTCGCTGGTTATGGTGCGCGTGTCCCAGATCAACTGGTGCGCGTTCTGCGTCGATATCAATTCTGCGACCGTACTCAAGCGGGGTGTCGACCAGGACAAGCTGGCCGAACTAACAAGCTTTGAGACAAGCGCGCTCTTTAGTGAGCGCGAAAAAGCTGTATTGACGTATGCCGAGGCTGTCACCTACTCGGATCGTCAACCAACGCGAGAACACTTCGAGCGACTGCGTCAATACTTCGATGACGACGCCATCGTAGAGCTTACGGGTCTGATCGCATTTCAGAATCTCTCCAGCAAGTTCAATGCCGCCTTGGGCGTTGAAGCCCGGGGGTTTTGTGCGGTCGTGCCGCAGCCCAAGGGTGCCGACACACACCCATAGCAAGATCCATTTAACGTGAATAGCCGGGAATGGATTCGCCAACAAAGATGACGCTAAGTTGATGTGGATCAAAGAGGTCCAAGAAAAACGCTGCTATTCGATGAATTACAAGGGAGAAGCAGGAGACCACCATGCGTGCAAAGTCTTTGGTACCTTTGATTTTCGCGTTAACTCTTGGCTTTTCCCTTCCCCTGATAGCTGATACTAATTCGGAGGAGCTGCAAACGCTCACAAAGGAGATCCGCAGCCTCAGGGCCGAAGTGGTGGAACTGCGAAAATCGGTGAGCCTGTTACAGGCCATACAGCCCAGCATCACAACCCTTATGCCGGAGTTTGCTGAGCGCTTTCACATCATGCATTACGCCGGAGATGCAGGGGATTGGGCAGTTGCGGCGCATGAGCTCGTCGAGTTGCAGCGACTCGTCAAAGTAATCGATGTAATCGATCCTCAAAAAGGTGGACTGATGAAAGGGTTTATGACGGCGAGTTTCAATAAACTTAACTCGGCTATCGAGCATGGAGAGCATAAATCCTTTATCGCAGCTTTGAATGAGACCGTTAAGAATTGCAATGCTTGTCACGACGCTGTCGGGAGTTCATTTATAAAGGTTGGTTTAGACGTGGACGAGAGCTTGAGCATGCGTCACCCTCATGATTTACGAAAATCAAAGAAGCCAGGTAAACATATCCATAGACACTGACTTCGGCTGAACGAGATAACGAAAGTAAGCTTGCGTTACCCAGCCGAAGAGCGATGATGGACGACGTCGGTGGCAGGAATCTGCAAGATAAGGTTTTCCGGAAGCAGACAGATCTGATCGTTGCAAGCTTGGATCTTGAGCTTCACGGAGACAACGGGGGCATTACCCATCTTTCCTTGCCCGTTCTGCCTGAGTTCGGCGGTAAGCCTTACCTGTCCTTGATAGACAGCCAATGGTTCCTGTTGGAAGGAGAGCTGAACCTGCTCGGGCTGTGGGTACGCTACCCCTTCGAGCTGCCATAGTCCGTCGCTTTCGTCGACGGTTAGCACCGTCGGAATGAGCTCTTTTTGCAGGGGTTGGTGGGCATTGATATGCCAGCCATCCCGGATCTTGACGTCCACCACCAATCGCTCCGCACCATTACCCACGCGCTTGAGACGGGCGCTTACGGCCACGTTTCCTCGCGCGGCGTATCGGCGAGATCCTACGGCCCCATTAAGTAGCTCGTCCGCCCCCATCAGCATGTAGGCGTACCCGCCCGGGTAGCGTTGGATCGTCGCAGAGAATGCGCCGAGCGTGGCACTTGCCTTGTCACTGTAAAGCAGCTCACCGGTGCGAGCCGCAAGCATGGCCAAGGCGCGAACCGCAACCGAATTGCCCGATGGAATCGCACTATCGTAAGGGCTCTTGGGTCGAGCAATTAGGAGGGGGTCAGCCTTTTCGGCGGTCATGAAGAAGCCGCCGTGCTCGTTATCCCAGAACTGCGCCAGCATGCCGTCGACTATTTCCTGGGCCTTGTCGAGCCAGCTTTGCTTCCCAGTTGCGTCGTAGAGACCGATTAAGGCCTCTGCGAGGTAAGCGTGATCTTCCTGGCTCGCTTGGACCGATGAGCTGCCCGCGAGGTGTATGCGCCAAAGCTCGCCTTTACCGTGGCGGTTTTTCGTCCAGAGCAGGTCCGCTGCTCGCACGGCTGCTTCCAGGTATCGACGTTCCCCCAAGACTTCGTAACCCTGAACCAGGGCCGTAATCATCATGCCATTCCACGCGGTAATGATTTTGTCGTCTCGCAGAGGATGCTCTCTGTTTTCCCGAGTCACGCGCAGTTTCTCGCGAATGCCATCCACACGTTCTACCAACGTCGCGAGGGGAATTTTTCGTTGGTCGGCAAAACCCTCGAAGGAGAGCGGGAGGTTTAGTATATTTTTGTCCTCGAAGTTTCCCGGTTCGGTGACGCCATAGAACTGCATAGCCAAATCCGCCTCATCACCCAGAGCCTCTCGCAACTCCTTGGGCGTCCACAGAAAGAATTCTCCCTCCTTACCCTCGCTCTCAGCGTCGGTGGCGGAGTAAAAGCCACCGGCGGGAGAGGTCATATCTCTAAGCACATAGTCCAGCGTCTGTCGGGCAACGCGGGCATAGAAGGGTTTGCCGGTTAGACGGTGCGCCTCTAGATAGGCGCGGCCGAGGTGCGCCTGGTTATAGAGCATCTTTTCAAAATGGGGTACCAGCCACTGAGGATCGGTCGAGTAGCGATGGAAGCCGCCGCCTACCTGGTCGAAGATGCCGCCGCGGGCCATCGCTTCAAGGCTTATTTCCACCGCGGCCAGAGTATCCTCGCGTCCAGAGCGTAAGGCGGTCTCCAAGAGCAGCAACAACTCCGGCTCGCGTGGAAACTTGGGCGCCACGCCGAACCCACCGAGGAGCGAGTCGTGCTGCGACAAGATCTGTTTTACCGACACAGCAATGACTTCCCCCCCTAGCTGTCGAGCCTCGCCGCGTGCTGCTGTCGCCTCCACGACGCTTGCCGCAATCTGGTCGGCGCTCAACAGGACTTTGTCGCGTTGACCGTGCCAGATCTCATTTACTCGCTGAATCAGGACGGTGAACTGTGCTGGCGGAAAGTAACTGCCCCCGAAGAAGGGCTTGCCCTCCGGTGTCAGAAAGACAGACATCGGCCAGCCACCGCGACCGGCGATCATCTGCACCGTCGTCATGTAGATCTCGTCGATGTCCGGACGTCGCTCGCGGTCCACCTTGATGGAAACGAACATCTCGTTCAGCCGGCGAGCGATGTCCAGATTGTCAAAGCTCTCGCGTTCCATCACGTGGCACCAGTAACAGGTGGAATAACCGATGGACAGAAAGATCGGTTTTTGTTCGCGTACCGCCTTGTCGAAAGCCTCCGGTCCCCAAGAAAACCAATTCACAGGATTGTGGGCGTGCTGGAGCAGATACGGGGAATCTTCGAGTATTAGACGGTTGGTGAAACGCGGCCTCCCATCCGGGCGAAGATGTTCAGTTCGCGGCTTGTAGTCTGGCTCCTTTGCTTGCAGAGCTGTCTGCAGGCGTTGTCGAAGCTTAGTGGAGTAGGAAGCGGCGGCCGGTGGGTCTTCCCAGCCCTGGACATCACGAGTCTCAGCCGGTTGACTCTCAGACACCTCGCTGGCGCGGCTATGTTCGATAAGTGTCGTTGCCAGCAACAGCAGAAAAGTAAGTATCGCAACCGAGCACGGTGCCCTTGTTTTCATCGATCTCGCCTGCCCCGGGGGCAGTCACAGTTCATGGACATGTTTATATCTGCCGTTCCCTTGATTTAACCGACCATTATCTCTACCCGATGTTCCCTAAGCCCGGGAATGTATTCAATAGCCAGAACGCGAACACCGACAACTGGCCGGTAATCATGGCTACACCCATCGCGATGAGAATCACCCCCGCGCCGATTTGGAGTGGTCTGCCGATTCGGCGCATCGCCTTGATCCGGCTGACAAATGTCCCGGTAAAAATGGCCGCGAGCAAGAATGGAACGCCCAGCCCGAGCGAGTACACGCCGAGGAGGGCGATACCGCTGGATACAGTGCCGGACACTGCGCTCATCGTGAGGATCGCACCCAAAACAGGCCCTATACACGGGGTCCAACCGAAGGCGAAGGCAAGACCAAGGACATAAGCGGCAAGAGGACGGCCACCCTTTAAATTCGCATGAAAGCGCAGGTCGCGTTGCAACCAGGAGAAATTCGGGAGACCCGCCAAGAACAGGCCAAAGATGATAATGATCGCACCGCCAACGAGGTTGGCCTCGTAACGGTAGCTCAATAACGCCTGACCAAGCGCAGTGGCGCTTGCGCCAAGGGTCACGAACACCGTCGAAAATCCCAGCACAAAGAACACGCTCAACAGAATCGTTGAGAATCTCGCCCGTGCATCCTCTTGCTCCTGTAAGCCTCCAACCGATTGGCCTGCCACATAGGAAACGTACCCAGGTACCAGCGGAAGCACGCAGGGCGAGAGGAATGAGATCAGGCCGGCCGCGAACGCTGTTAGAAGGCCAATGCCAGAGATTTCAAGCATGGTGTACGTAATTTCGACTGTTAGTGACTCCCAGCATGCACAGAACGGTGTCCACTAGCGACTACCGTTTTTGCTTTGTCCCGATCTGGTCCCTATGTGTAACAGCATAGAGATTGTCTGTATCGGTCGGACCGATGGCCGGGTGAATGAAGCAAACATTGATCACTAAGGCCGTTTGTGAACGTACATAAATCATCGTGCATTCTTAACGCGTGTGTAGATACCAGCGAATGAACGTCTCGACTTTAGGAGTGTCCCACTCGGCGGGCCCCATGGTCCAACCAATCTCCTTGCCTTGTCGGTCAATCAGCAAGGTGGTGGGGAGTCCGAGGATTTTAAGCGCCGGTGGCGGCTTTCCGGATTCCTCGACATAGATTCGTAACGCCTCGATACCGTGCTTCTGATAGAAGTCCTTAACTGCGGGAACGCCCTCTTGGTCGACGGACAGTGCGATAACCTCGAAGTCAGGACCTCCGAGTTTGGCCTGCAGCCGGCCAAGCGTTGGCATTTCCTCGCGGCAGGGCGGGCACCAGGTCGCCCACACGTTGAGCAGCACGATCTTGCCGCGGAAATTGGCAAGTGTCAGAACGCGTCCATCGCCGTCCAGGAATTCGAACCCGGGGAGCGGGCGCCGTTGGTCGTAGGGTAGGAAACTGAAGCCGGGTTTTGGCGGCGAATTAGCGCTCGGGCTGGGAGAATCGGCAGCCGCCGCCAGCGCGTCGCTTATAGCCGGAGCTGGACCGATAGTGACAATAGTCATCACCGCAAATCCCATCGCCGTAATGAGAATCCTGTGCATGGCTACTTTTTCCTATGTTTTGCCCCGACGACCGACGCCGACGCACGATGACACCGCCGATCGAAGAAAATTTTTATCACGGTCGTAAATGCCCTAAAAGTGGCAGGATCGTTTTATCCAGATCCTGAGGCTGCGGCAGTCACACAGTCGGTAATCGCAGGCTGCCGGCAGCAGGGCACATACTAGCTAGACAATGATTTTTGGCGGGAAGGGCTCCGGCCCAAGCGCCCATTCGAATCGTGAAATCTTGCAGAAGGTCGTAAATCGTTCGGTGCCAAAAAGCTCCAAGCTTTGTAGCTCCGGAGGTATCGCTAGCGTTCCTGAACAGACAAACTCGCAAATCGAAACGCTCAACGACACACCTTCGTGCCCGCAACCGGGGTTGTCGGGGGTACCCTCGGACTCACTATGTTCACTGCATACCAGCGCAACGTGTGAAGCGGCGTTCCCTGCGTGTGCACCTTGAAGGGGCACCCACAACGTTAGAACCAAAACAAGTCCACGGGCAAGCGTATGTTCCGCGCAGTTATCACTGAATTATGCTTCGACGTCCACGACGCGCGTGGATCAACGGTTCACAAGGTTAGACTTCCCTGCTTCGATCATTTGAACGAGTCGCTGAGGAGGAACATAGCCGGGCACCAACTCGCCATCCTCCAGGATCAAGGTCGGGGTACCCTGCACCCCAAGAAGACGGCCCATTTCATAGTGATCGCGTACAGGGTTCGGACATTGTTTAGGGGTTACTTGCCTGCCAGCTTTCGCCGCGGTCATGGCCTTTTGCGGGTCGTCGGCGCACCACACGGAAACCATCGTGTTATAAGTCGCCGACCCGATACCCGCCCGCGGAAAGGCAAGGTACCGCACCGCGACTCCCTGCTCGTTGTACTCGCTTATTTGCTGGTGAAGCCTCCGGCAATACCCACACTCCACATCGGTGAATACGGTGACCGAGTATTCCGCCTCCTCGGGCGCAAACACGACCATGCTTTCCTCGCCTAGGCCGTTGATGGCGGCAAGACGCGCCTCCTTGCGCTTCCCCTCGGTGACGTTTTCCCTATTCTCGAGGTCGAACACGTCTCCACGCAGCATGTAGCGTGCATCTTTTGTCACGTAAACGATGTGCGGGCCGAAAACCACCTCATACAGATCCGGGATGGGCGAGTGGTTTATCTGATCGGGCTTCGTCCCGGGGATGATCTTTTCCATGGAGCGCGCGATCTCGGGATTCTTTTCATGGCCGGCGAGTCCGACCTGCCAAATGAGCATGGCGGCTGCGAGCAAAAACAGACTGTTTCTAGTCATTAGCAAAGACCTGTTGTGTAACGCCGAATTACGTAAAAAAAGAGGGGGTTACAAATAAGACTGACATGCTCCCCGTAAGTTTCCGTCGGCGGTCAGCGAAGCGACACCCCCGCTGTTACTAGCCGCGCAGACGGTTCACTCCCAGCTCGCGTCGTATCCTGGGTAGCGCCGCTGCCAACCCGGGCTGAGGCCCCTTGGGATCGCTTAGTAGAGGACGTCAACAGCTCGAAGCACGTCCCCATGCTCCTCGTATAGCACCTGCACCATGCCCTGTACACCCTTAAGACCTTGGATCAGTGCCTCATCTGACAGGAAAGTTATGGGGCTCGCGGTTTCCACATCGAAAATCGTAAACGATTTCGCGGTCGTATCCACCTTCATCAGTTGGCCGACATGGGTATTTGAGCCGGCCGCACTGCATGCCCATGTTGCCGCCGGGGCCGCCGCCACTGCGACCGCGAATACCACTGCTAAGACGTATCTACGAAGCATCGGTGACTCCCTCCGTTGAACTGGCGCTACGATACACTGCGGTACCCTCAAAGCCAAGGCTCCGGTGGCCAGGTCAGGAGCCGCCATGTAAGACTAAAGAGATCCGACCCGGCGAAACCGGGAATCAATTTATTCGCGTCGGGTGGCTCACTTAAATATTGAGCAACGCCTTTGCCTTCGCCAAAGTCGCAACGGATTCACCGTGCTTTCCGGCCTTGTGTAACCGCTCACCCTCGTCGCGCAACTTTTTTACCTCCGCGAGCTGGTCTGCGCTGAGGCTCGTTCCGGCCTGCAATGCCGCGTCGATCTGTTGCACATCTCCCGGACATTGAAAGGCGTAAACAGGCATGGCTAGGGTTGCTGACAAAATAGCGACCGACGCAATCAGAGCTTTCATTGATCGTCTCCTTGAGGAGATTGTTGGAGTTTGGGCGACCAATTAGACCAGCTAGAGAACCTTGGGTTCAAGAAGGGGTACATTTGAACAATGCGAAGGGTACGGCGATGATTGCCGTTAGCGCTCCACAGAAGCCAAGGGGTGCCGAATTTATCTACGCTCGAGGCACTGGTCACTCATGTTGCATACGGCGTTTACTCAACGCTGCGTCCATGCTCCAGAGGTTATCCTGGTGCCGCATGATAAATAGAGCGATAAATCCGGCTAATACGGGAAGGGTCGCGATGAATAGATGATTGCCCCCAAAGGGGCTTAGTAGCTGGCGGTAGACGGCGATCGTCGTTATAGCATGAAGCAAGAGCCCGAGACCGTAGCTGTAGGTCTTCAGGAATCCCGCAATAATTGCCAAGCTTAATAACAGCTCAAGAGTTCCCACCACGTACGCGATCTCATTTGTAATGCCGAGGTGGTAGAAATACTGATATATCGCCACCATTCCCTCTGGAGCGACAAGCTTGTCGATGCTCCACAGGAGCAAGAACGCCCCGAGGCCGATCCTGAGCGTAAAGAGAGCGGCGGAAACCCGGTCTGTATTCATCGGCCACCTCCCAGTGGCTGCTCTTTTGCCATTCTGAATAACGATATCATTCATCCTTTTCGCGGCTAGGGGAAGTGCTTTCCTGGGAAAGCTGCGATCGGCGCAGCCGCCACTAGTGCGTGTCATCGTGCCCACGCTCTTCCCCCGATGCGTCGATGTGGTCTGTGGCACCTGATCCCTGCAAATACATGACGAGGTCGGTTAGATCGGGCTCACTCATGGACCAACGCGGCATCGTTTCGTGTAGCCGTTTCCCGGACGGATCGATGCCCTGGGTAATGGCGCGGCGCAGGCTGGCCGCGGTATAGGTGGGATGGTCGCCGTGGTCCGTGGTTTCGTCATGTTCGTCCCCGAATAAGCTCCGGGGTGTGATGGGTGGGGCGACAATCCAGAACCAAGGCATCATCCGCGCTCCGCCTTGTCGGTCAACCCCATGGCAACTGACGCAACTGCCGCCATGCATCTGAGTGTGCATGTGCCCGCCGCTGAAAGTGATCGGATGTCCCGAGCCGCTTGTCCCCGTGAAGTAAATGCGTTCACCATTGCTCCGGATATTGACCGGGATCGGCTGGCCGCCCATCATGGGCCCTATTCCGATGTCACATCCAACCAGCAATCCGGTGAGGATTAGTCCACTGGTTGCAAGAAAGCATTTGGACCATCTCGTAGACATCTGGTGTGCTCCAGTTAAAGATTGCCGCTCCCTTGCGGATCGGCTACCCAACGCATCGTAGCTGCGCTTTGCGGGATGGGACTTTGATCGAGATCAAGAACCAAAACCAAAAACTGGCGTATGTTATCTAACATCCAAGGAGTGAACCGATGAAACTAGATTTCGCCCGTACACTTGTGTGTCTAACCGCGACTCTCGGCGCCGCCGCCGTTCATGCTCAGTATCAATATTCTCCCGACCATCCGCACATGTGGGGCAACTGGGGGTGGGGAGGTATGATCCTGGGTCCCCTCGTGATGATCGCTTTTATCGCGGCGATTGTCGTTGTAGTAATTCTCCTCGTCCGCTGGCTGGGCGGAGGGTCAACGGGACCACCTATCCCGCCCACGCCCGGTAAGGCGGCGCTCGATATCCTTAAAGAGCGTTTCGCACGTGGCGAAATCGACAAAGAGGAGTTCGAAGAGCGCAAGCGACTGCTTTCGGAATAGATTTATCCTCACCCACTAGGTTAGGCGAGGAGAGCTCGAATCATAATTAGCCCGGGCCATCACCACTTGGCACATGGCGCAGCCGTATGCATGTAGGGGGATCACTGGTTGTCACATGCGTACCCGCTAGACCGGAAACGGTCACTGAGCATTGCGTTTGTAATTTGCGCAACACGGCGCCAAGACTCCAGAGGCGGTCCTGGTGCCGCATGAGAAATGGACCGATGTTCTCTGCCTCTACCCCCTTGTCGATGCGCGCTTGCGTTGGCGTCTCAGCCAACGCTTGAGTTCCGGGGCAAACATCAGTGTCGCGAGGATAATAAACGCACCAGCGGCGACATAAACCCACGACGGAAACCCGCTCCCGGCAAGTCGTTCCTCAATCAGGTTGCTGCCGACGAGGTTGGCGTAGTGGACCCGCCGGGTCGCTTTGTCGCCCGGCGTGAATGTAGCCCGAATCGTAGCGTCGCCCGCCGCCGTCTTTATCTGTAGTTTCTTGCCGAGATCGGTGTCGTGCAGATGCAGCTGGATACTGTAGTAGCCCTTGGAATCTGTCTTTTGGGAGCCGATCACGCTGCCGCCCAAGCGTATCGTCACGGCACTGTCAGCCAGGGGCGCTTCATTTTCATCGAGCACGAAACCTTTGACATTGTAGCGGTGATCGACTTCATGTTCCGCGTAAGCCGTGACCGGCAGAAGGGAAAAGGAAAGGATGAGCAGAAGCTGACCGTAACGTAAAGCCCTACCGCAGTTAAGGTCGATACTAATTTTCATAAAGTATGTCTGAGATTACCCACGGCCTTGGGCAGGATCATACATAACTTGATTATCTGATCCTACGTGCGCCTTGGAGTTCCACGCGTTGCGAGGTCGGCTGCGGCGCGCCCTCACCCGACAGAGGTGCAGGCCGAAACCAAAAGCAGCCGATGCTGTCTGAGAAATTTAGCCGGATCAATATTCAAGGTATCCAGCCCTCAGGGGGCGCAAATGCAACCACAGCTGCACCGGCCACACAGGCTTTCGTATGAGAGGCTTCGCGGTTGCGCGCTGGTACGCCCGGTTGTGGGAATCGTGCTGGTAATGGGGCTTAGCAGTTTCGGCGTTACTGTTGCCGCCCAGGAAATGGCCCCTGACTTGACGTTGACGCTGTACCAAGGCGAGTGCGAGCTAGGTGCCAAAAACGTTAAACTCTCCGACCTTCGGGGCCGACCTGTCGTGCTCAACTTCTGGGCCGCGTTGTGCCCGCCCTGCCGCGCAGAGATGCCGGAGTTCGAGCGTTTCTACCAAGAGTTCAAGAATCGGGTTTGGGTGATTGGCCTGGACGTGGGTCGATTCACCGACCTCGGCAGTCAAGAGGAGGCGCACGCGCTCTTGGGCGAACTGGGAATTACCTATGCAACGGGATTCACAGATGACGAGAGTGTGATGCAAGTCTACGAGATTCGGGGGATCCCCACCACGCTATTTATTGACGCTAAGAGCGAGGTGTTTCTTAAATGGCATGGTGTCGTGGACCAAGATACGTTGACAAGGATGACAACACGGATGCTGGACCGATAGCTTTTGACTGGCCACCGCGACCCAGCTCATTACCAACCGGGATCTCCCACTGCAGTTGCCGTACCAATCTTCGACTGATTAACCGCTGCACTAACATTTGCACGTAATACTTGACCTGGAGGCAACTCTAGGTTGTAGGCTTAGACATCCAGCGGGAGATAATTTCAGCACAGCGATGACATCGGCACGCAAGTCCGCCATTATGCTGGCATGCCCGTTTTGTGCCTACGGGCGATCACAGGTTGGGCAGCAATTTGCGAAACAAGCTCGCTGAGTATCAATGGCGCCGTGGATATAAACGCGTCGTTCGGAGACAGCGTGTCGAGTACCATGGTCGGTGCATAGTCACTAGGTTCTGTCCATCGGTGCTGATGCTGCGACGTCAATCTGGCGTCAGGCGATGACCTCATCTCAGTACTACCGATTTGCCGCATTGAGGGCCGTCAAGGTCAAGGAATGACAGATACCGCAGGCGGCGGGCACCGGCAACGCTGGTGGTCGGCTGGCGCCGGGTCGATTGCCGTAGCGGTGCTCGCCTGGATCCTGTGGCGCATCGACTTCGCTCGTCTGAGCGCGGTCGTTGCCGAAGCTCATCTAGCCTATTTATTCCTTGTGCCGCTGGCGATTGCGCTCGAGCAGCTGGTTCGCGCCTGGAAATGGCGACAGCTGCTCTACGAAATCCAGCCCATCGGCACGTTTCGCCTGTTTGGCGCGATCATGGCTGGTTATCTGGGTGGCTTACTGATCCCCTTCGGCGTCAGTCCACTGGTGCGCTCCTGGCTGATCGCCCGGCTGCAGCGTCTCAGAATGAGCGCCGTGCTGGCTACCGTCGCCGTCGACCGGTTGGTTGATGGGGTGGTCTTCAGCGGTTTCGTCGCGGTTGCCTTGATCCTCGCCGTGTTTCCCGACCCAAGGGGGGACATTCGCCTGGGACTGATGGTCGGCGGCGCTGGTAGCCTGGCGCTGTTCACGTTGTTACTCATTGCCTTGGCCCGCTACAAGCTTCAGGTCGGTCGCGCCGACGGCTGGATCATGCGGCTTGCCGATCGTCTCCCAGCGCGCGTCGCCGATCGGGCTGTTGAACTCATGCGTTCTTTTGCCGATGGCATCGTCTGGCCGCGGGCACCGTGGCGAGGCGTCGGGATTGTGCTCGCCGGTATCCTGATCAAGCTAATTGCGATCACCCACTTCCTGTGGGCGGGTCTCGCCTTCGGGGTCGTACTTCACCCGGCCGACTACATTTTCCTCGTTGTGTTTCTTGGCTTCCTGGTCATTCTTACCCATTTTGCTCGGATTCCGGCCGGTTTCCTCATCGGCGCCATCTTTGCGTTGGGTCTCGTTGGCGTTGGCGAGGAACAAGCGCTGGCGATGGCCTTAGTGGTCCAATTCTCATCCATGCTGACCGTCGCTGGCCTAGGCGCTGTCGCATTGTGGAGAAACGGCATCGCCCTTGGTGACTTGCAGATAGCCAGAGGTGGCGCAGCGATGGGCTGCCTACGGAGCAAGGGATGCAAAGGCCAGACTGCTGGCGGCTCATGACCCGATGAGACGGTTTTGGCGCATCGCCGTCGCGGGCATCTTCTTTCAGGGCGGTGCAGCCGCGATTGACACGAGTACGATTCTTGCCGCGCTCGTCCACGGGTTAACCGGCAGCGCATACGCTGTCGGCGCGGCCGCCGCCATCTCGCGCTATGGCTGGTTGTTCCCACAGCTTTTCGTCGGCTATTTCGCGCAACGGCGCCAGCGGCGCATGCCATTTTATATGATCGGTGCGTTTGGCCGTGCGGGTTGCCTGGCCGGTGTTGCGGGGTTACTCGCGGTTGCCAACAACCTTCCCAACACCTTTGTGATCATGCTGTTCTTCGCCTTGTGGACGGCTTATGCATTCATCAGCGGTATTGTCGCCGTCCCCTACAATGACATTGTCGCCCGCTCAGTGCTGTCAGCGCGTCGTAGCCGTTTGCTCGCGATCCGATTCTTCGGTGGCGGCGTACTGGCGCTTCTCGTCGCGGCGGCCGCACATCAATTTCTCAATAACCTGACGTTCCCCAGCGGCTACGCCGCAGTTGTATTTCTTGGCACTACGCTGCTTTTCGTTTCGGCGCTGTCGTTTGTATCCGCCGGTGAGCCAGTCGCACCACCGTCTCAGAGATCGGTTAATGGATTTGTCCACTTTCTACGAGACGGTGTGGAGGTGTTTCGCACCGACCGGCGCTTCCGTCTTTTTGTCTATGCGCAATGGTTGGGTGGGGGCGTGATCATGGCCGTGCCGTTTTACATCTTGCAAGCGATAGCTATCGAAGGCACTGCGTCAGGGGTTGCATTTTTGCTAGGCGCACAAACAGCCGGCGCGCTCTTATCCAATACGCTGTGGGGCTGGTGGGGCGATCGTCACGGCAAGCAAAATCTTTTCGAAGTCGTGGCTCTGCTGCGAGCCGCACCTCCTTTGCTGACCCTTTTTTGGGTGGCGATGGCCGGAGCCTGGGATATCCCGACATTGACCGGCTTTGCCGTGGTGTTTCTGTTACTCGGCGCCGTGGACAATGGCATCACTATCGCCGTGCTGGGTTATCTGATGGAGATTTCCCCCGATGACCGAAGACCTGCTTACAGTGGCTACTTTAATGCGATCGTGGCACCGGCAGCGCTTTTGCCAATAGCCGGCGCCGCCATCGTAGCGGCAACCTCCTTGGCCGGCGTGTTTATAGTGAGCCTCGTCCTTGCTGTTCTGCAATTCCTGACTATTCGCCAGTTGCGCGCCATCTCGACGGGAGATTCAACATGCTGAGTAAACTCCGGCGTCTTATTACCAAATCCTGGACGCTCTCGAAGATCTACTACTGGATTCATGGTCTTCGCGTCGCTGGCCGGCCCGAGGAGACAATCTGGTATTTCGCCTTCGGCGCCAACATGCACGACAGCGCCTTCCGTGAACGACGCGGCATGCGACCGCTTGAATGGCGCGCCGGGCGGGTGCGGGGCTACCGGCTGCGCTTTAATCTCGAAGGCCACCCAATCGGCAAAGCCGCCCCAGCCAATGTTTCGCCTGACACGGATGCGGAGGTGTGGGGCGTGCTTTACCGGATCACACGGGCCGACCTGCTGCATCTCGACTACACGGAGGGGGTCCCCGGTCGACGCTATTGGCATCTGTGGGTCGAGGCCGACGACTTTGATGGTGAGCGGTTGCGGGCCGTCACGTACATCGCTGAGGGCAAGGAAACAGATGGCTATCCTTCGCTACGCTACATTACTTTGATCCGCGAAGGCGCGCGGGCACACGGGTTGCCTGAACACTACTTACGGTTTCTCAACGGTGTCAAACACGCGGAGTGATGTGGTGCCTTCACCCAATAGAGCTGGGTAACGTGGCCGGAATGCTCAGCTGCTGCGCGCGGGGGGCCAAGCCATTCACCACGCGCGCGATGGCAAAAGCTTGACCTAGAGTCAACTCCAGGTTGTATGGTTAGAGTGCCCGCCAGTTTGCTCGGATCCGATCCCTTGCACGACGGGTGACCGACGAAAGGAGGTGTTCATGATTCGGACAGGAGCAACGATCTTAGTTCTAGCAATGCTGTTTGTGCCGCTAGGGGCTTACGCTGCACCGAACATCTACGAGTTGCAGGTGGACGGGCTCGCGTGCCCGTTTTGTGCCTACGGCATCGAGAAGAAGCTGAACGCCATCGATGGGGTGGAAAAAGTCGATGTCGAACTCAAAAAGGGAGCGGTTGTTGTCACCATGACAGAGGGTACAGCGCTGACCGAGACGCAGGCACGCGAAGCAGTAAAAGATGCGGGCTTTACCCTGCGCGGATTCTTGCAGATCCACGGAGAGGAGTGACGACAATAAAATGCCCCGACACATACAACCGGTCCTCGTTCTTCTGCTCATTGGAAGCACAGATTGGGTGAGCGCGGTCTGGGGTGCACCCATTACCTTTAATACCGCACTGCCGGTGGGTAAAACCGAGTTCGTGGCGCGCACACAGTTTGTTGTTAACCAGTCAGGCGATGACCCAAGCGGTATCGACCGCGACCGTACGTCGCAGGCACTCGCCGCGGTTTTGGGATACGGTGTGAGCGGTAAGCTTGCCGTCTTTGGCGTGCTGCCTTACATCGATAATGAGTTGAAGGTCACCGCTGGCGGTCAGCGCGTTACCCGAAGGGCAAGCGGCTTCGGGGATCTCACTGTGTTTGGTCGTTACACGGTGATTCAGCGTGACCAGCCGGGCCGGACGTTGCGTGTTGCGCCTTTTTTCGGTGTGAAGGCGCCGACGGGTGAAGACGATGAAACCGACGCACTGGGTCGTCTGCCGCCCAGTGCCCAAGTGGGATCGGGCTCCTGGGATGCCTTGGCTGGCGCCGTGGTGACGTATCAGACATTGCGTTACCAGGTCGATAGCCAGCTCAGCTATCGCGCTAACAACGAGGCCAATGATTTTGAGGCTGGCGATGTCGTGCGCCTCGATGCGTCACTCCAATATCGCTTGAAGCCGCGAAGCTTGGAAGGCGGAGTGCCGGCGTTTTTGTACGGAGTTGTGGAGGCAAACTTGATCGACCGCGACAAGAACCGTGTAGGCGGTAGCAAGGATTCCAACTCCGGCGGCACGACGCTGTTTATCGCGCCCGGCGTTCAATACATTACCAAGCGCTGGATTATCGAAGGGGCGGTGCAGATACCCGCATCGCAGGACTTAAACGGCATAGCGCTGGAGAATGATTACATCGCGCGCGTGAGTGTCCGTGCGAACTTCTGACGAGCTGGGGAAGAACGCTCCATGAGAAAGACGGTGCTGAAGGTTCTTCTTGGTATAGCGGCCTGCGTTCTTGGTTTTATTGTCGTTGTGTGGCTCATTTGGATACCCTCCGCCAAGGAACCGGGCTATGTCTTCGTTTCCGCCTGGGGCGCACCGGGCTCGGCACCGGGCCAGTTCAATGATCCGACTGGAATCGCGGTGACGAGGACCGAGGTATTTGTCAGTGACGCGCGCAATGCCCGCATTCAGGTTTTTGATTTTGACGGTCGCTTTAAGCGTGAGTTTGGCACCAAGGGCGATGCACCCAGTCAGCTTGGTCGCCCGATGAACTTGAGTATTGCTGGAAACGAGCTTTATGTTGCCGATTACTGGAATGACCGCGTTCAAGTATTTGCCTTGGACGGCACACCCCGGCGTGTAATCGGAAGCCCTGGGTCGGGGAACGGTGAGTTTAATGCTCCCGGTGGGGTGGCCGTGGCGCGCAACGGCGACCTATTCGTCGCCGATTTCTACAATCAGCGTGTCCAGCACCTGCGTGCCGACGGTAGCTTCGTCAAACAGTGGGGCAAGACGCGCGAGACCGGCGTCTCGGCAGGTCAATTCATTTACCCAACGGACGTAGCGCTAGCCGGTGACGGCACCTTGTATGTCGCCGATGGCTATGCCGACCGGGTACAAGTATTCTCAAGTGCAGGTCCGTTTTTACGCAAGTGGGGCGGCCCATTTGCCATCAATATCTTCGGGCCATTTAATAGCTGGTTTGCTACGGTAACGGGGATTACGGTCGATCATGAGGGCAATGTTTTTGTTGCTGACTTCTACAACAATCGCATTCAAAAGTTCACAGCCGACGGCCAGTTTGTGACGGCCTTTGGTGAGCGAGGCAGTGAGCTTGGGCAGTTTAACAAAGCCATTGCGGTCGCGGTGGCGAGCGACGGAACCGTTTTCACCGTTGACTATGGCAATAATCGGATCCAGAAATGGCAACCAACAAGATAAGAGTTCGTTAGCGAGAAGATTACGAGTAAGGTCTGACCTATGACTAGCTACCAGATTGGAGAGATCACGCAGAGGCTTGGGCTCAGTGGCGACACACTGCGCTATTACGAGAAGGTTGGTCTTATGCCACGTGTAACACGCGCGCCTTCGGGGATACGTCTTTACAGCGACGAAGACATCTCGCGGCTACGGTTCATCCAACGTGCGCAGAAGATGAACTTTAGCCTTGCGGAGATCGGCCAGTTACTGAAGATGCGCGAAGCTCCGCAGAAGGCTCGCAGCAAGGCCCGCGAGTTAACACAGCAAAAGCTTGCCGAGATCGAGACACACCTCAGTGATTTGAAAACGTTGCGGGACGAGTTACGGTTGCTGCTCAAGCTCTGTGCTACTGGCGCAGACGGTTGTCCGATTATTGAGGAGATCGACAAGGCAAATTCAAGTCGCAAACACCGTCGTCGCCGAACATAGCGATACTTTCGTCAGAACTCTCCGTTGCAAAGAGTCCCCTTGCGACGTGCGTATGCAGAAACTCACTTCTCCTTCGGGGCGATCTCGACAATCGCCTGCTGTTCGGCGTCAATGGTGAAGCGAATCTGATCTCCTGCCTTGAGGCCCCTTAGGAGCTTTGGCGGGTTCACAGGATAGCCCATGATCATGGCGGCCATGAAACCCGGGATCTCTTTGTGATCCACGACGATCTGGCCCTTGCGCACGTCAGCCGTAATTACCGTGCCTTCACCCCGGAAAGTGAGGGGAGAGATTTTCACAATGGCCTGCTTGTCCGCGTCGATGGTGAAGCGAATGCGGTCGCCTGCCTCGAGCTCCTTTAGGAGTCCCACCGACTCGACGGGATAGCCCATGATCATGGCGGCCATGAAACCCGGGATCTCCTTGTGATCCACCACGATCTGGCTCTTGCGCGAATCTGCCAGAATCACCTTCCCCACACCTTCAAAGAGACGTCCGACCGCGGCCACGTGCTCTTCTTTGGGCTCTCCACCTTTTCCGATGATAAACACCCCCTCCATCCCCATCTCCTCGTGCAAAGCGACGTGGCAGTGGAATTGCAGCGTGATGTCCTCATCGGGCGTAATAAACCGGGCGGTCTGCACCCCGGGGCCGCGGAACTCCAGCATGAACATCGGGTTGAGCCCGGGGATCATTAAGGCATGGCGCACAGGGTCCTTGTTATCGAGGACCAGCTCCACCTCCTCGCAGCGACCGACCTCGATTTTCTTTGGTTCAAACCCGAACACCTCCCCCTCGCCGGCAAACTCAGCCCCACCCCTCATTTGGATGCGGCGAAAGCTCCGGGGCTTCTCACAGGAGTGGGCCACGACCTTGTGGCCCTCGAGAACCTCCTCCAAAGACGTCTTTACCTCGGGGTCCGGGTCTTTGCGCGACGCGTCAGAGCTTTCTTCAGCGGAGGAGGGCTTGGACTTTTTAGCGTGCGACTGATGTTTCGGTTGCGAGGCCTTCGGCCAGCCTTTTTCATAATCGGCCGGGGTGGAGTGAAAAATCGACGGGTCGAAGACGGGGACCTTACCTTTGTAGTAATCCGGATCAAAGAACCGCTTGAGGCTGGTGGCAACCCTGGGTAGGCCGTCTGGTTCGATGAAGTCCTCGTACGCGATGGCCGTAAGGTCGCCTCCCGGACTGATGCCCTTGTTGGTGACGGCTGGCTCGTTATGGTCGTGCATGATCCACACCCCGGGCCCGGAGGAGTAGTAGTCGTCCGGGGTCGTGCGCAACTCGAGGTCAATCCGTTGCGCGGCAGTGAGAGTGAACACATCCCGAGTTATACGCGCGTCCGCCGGCACCGGATAGCCGTCCACATGGGTGAGGATGGGATGGTGCCCGTGGGTGTGGAGAGAGACGGTTCGGGCCCCGGCGTTCAGGACACGAAGCTTCACCCGCTCGTTCGGCGTCACCTTGATCAGAGTATCTTGGAGGGTAAAGGGGAAAGAGCGACCGTTGAGCATAAAGATGTTCGGCTGTCGCTTTGTCGAATCGTACTCCCGGTGCATTTTCTTCTCGATCTGGCGGGGATCTTTGTACTGCGTGGGCATGGCGTTCAGACGGTCGTCGATGTCCGTATAAACGAGAGAGTATTCCTGGTCATATCGTTCCGCCTGGGCCTTGGCGAGATCCTTGATCTCACCGGCGCCGACAACGAGGTGGCGGAAAAGGTTGTTGGGCCGGTTGGGCTCGATGATGAACATCCCCTGAAGACCCATGAGGACGTGAACATCGGGCTGGACGTGGCAATGGTAAAA
>JBHIDJ010000014.1:0-43847 GCA_046760105.1 Acidiferrobacterales bacterium
ACGTGTGTTTGCACATAATACACACCACTCAAGAAATTGTTCGGGTGACTATGCATCGTAGGCAATTTCCAGAAATTCCAAAACGCTTTTTGTCGTGGTATTAATGCACGAAATCAGGTCACGAAGTTGCGGCAGTTTGTGTAATGATTGGTCAGACTGCCAACTTTGGCCTGGCAGAAGTTCGGGTATAGATTGTGTCAGTTCATCAAGTTTCTTGAGAATATCTTTGTTTATTGTCTTGTACACTTGCTGTTTGAGCCGAGTTTTCCAGACAAACGTTGGAAAGATGGACAAGACCTCTGAGGTCGAAATCCTCGATCCCCTTTTCTCAGCCATGACATATCTCGCTCCTGTGTCGATCGAAATGCCGTCTTATAGCACGGCACGCAGCTCGATTTAATCTTTGGTTAGTTCGATTATGACAGGCATTTCATTTCCACCTGAGAAATACGATTTAACGGCGTAACGAAAAGTGGCAACATCGATCCCGAGGAAGATGCCGTTGATGTGCTTCATCTTTTCGAGTCCCGCCGCTGCCATGCGCATTGCAACATCGTGAAATCCCTGGAACCATTTCAGGTGAGCAACGGCGATTTGAATAAGTCCCTGTATGAACAGCCCCGTCTCTGTACGCCTTCCTGCTGCCACCCAGACTGCTTCGAGGGCCTCATGTGCTTCCCACCAGTAACCATGATTGAACAAGTCGATACCGTATAAATACTCTTCGCAGGCATACCAATCCTCTGGATCGAATGGTGCAAGCTGTATCGGTGGCTTGTTGTATGAATGGCCATCCTTGTCACGGGTTGGATGCGGTGCTTCCCCCGGGACAAAACGGTACGACGGAAACACCCGGTTAGTGTAACGATACGGCGCTATTTCTGCAGGTGGATTCACTATCACTCGGTAGTCTATTTCAGATACCAGTAGGACGGCCGCGTCTGTAAACGGGGATCGTCCACCGGCCCACCGACAGCAAAGTGATACAAACTCTGCCAGGCATGGTCACGGATACCAAGTACGTCATGCATGGCATCATCAAAAAAGCATCTAGTTATATGATAGTTATCCTTTCGTTTATGCATAGGCAGAGGCTTCATCGGCGTTAGACGTGGAAAACGTTAGTCACTATTTCCGGTGCTACCATTGCCACCACAAGCTTAATGCCCCTACACGAACTGTGCGTAATCTTCATTGATCTACCTCCAGAGATCTGAACTTTCGCACGGTCAAGTTAGCAACCCTGCCTAGTAACCTTGATCCCGTCCTCCACCAGCTTATTTACCGCGACTTGCACGCACTCCTCGCCTCCCCTCTTGCTAACTTGCTAACATTAGCTGCCAGAGACCACGCCGGCAATCGGTTTCCACCGCTTGGTTGTTAGCCCGTTTATGAGATGGTGGACCGGCGAGCCGGGGAGGGTAGTCCTATGTTGAAAAACATTCCGCTCTTCTCAGCCTTGGAACAGCAGGACCTTGACACCCTATCTAACCACGCTGTCACCAAGACCTATGCTAAAAACAGCGTCATCATCAATGAAGGTGATCACACAAACGCGCTGTACGTCATACTCACCGGCAAAGTCAAGATATTCCTTACGGATGAGAACCAGAAAGAAGTGATCATCGATATCCAGCGTCCGGGAGACTACTTCGGTGAGCTCGCACTGCTTGATGAAGCGCCCCGCTCGGCCTCGGTGCGTACCACGGAAAACTCAACATTCCTAATCATCTCGAAAAGCCAGTTTAAGAACTGCCTCGTCAAACACCCGGAAATCGCCATTAACCTTATCAAGGAACTGTCGCAACGGTTACGGGCGACGACGGAAAACGTGAAAAGCCTCGCCTTGATGGATGTCTACGGCCGTATTGCCAGGACCTTGCTCCAGTTCGCAAGCGAAGAAGATGGCAGCTACGTGATTAGTGAGAAACTGACCCACCAGGACCTGGCGAACATGGTCGGGGCATCACGAGAGATGGTAAGCCGGATCATGAAAGATCTTGCCAGGGGTGGATACATCAAAACCGAAGGCAAGAAAATAACGATCAAGGAAAAATTGCCACCCGGTTGGTGAGCGGGGTATCGGTAAGCCCGTGGGCGCCGAAGGAAGCGCGCTGCGGGTAATTATTAGCAGGCTGGCTCGTTGCCCCCGCGTTCGCCACCCGCGCCGACCCTGACATACCCGCCAAGTTGCCCGCCCACCGAACGCACCGTTCGCTGGCTGCTTGCCCGCCAGGTCGCGTAACTGCCTCATATTGTTAATTTTTCACAATTTCTCAGTAACAAACATCACCGGACCTATGCCGGCTTTTAGCCTATTTACATAGTTATAGACAGTCATTCGTTGTTGCGAACACCAATAGGCGAGGATCACAAGATGGATAAATTAAGACTCAGAAATGCTATCAGCTCTCTGCTTCTCTCTGTTTTTCTGATTGCGCTAGCCGGTTGCAAAGGCGGCGGCGGTTCGGATTCGGCCCCAGCGCCTCAAGCGAGCGTATCGCCACCGGCCAGCGGTGGGGGCGGGGGCAGTGGCGTCACCGGTACGGCCGTGCTGTCGTGGGCACCGCCAACCACGAACACCGATGGCTCGCCGGTGGATCTGATGGGATTTGTGATCTACCAGGGTTCATCTCCGGCCAATATGACATCACTGCTCATGGTCGGCGCGATTGAAACAACGACCGTCATCGATAACCTGCCCTCAGGCACGCACTTCTTCGCCGTCGCGGCGCTCAGTGTCAGCGGCGCACAAAGCGCGTTGTCGAACATTCAAAGCAAAACGATTTAACAAGCATCTGTCAGCGACCGGAAAACGCCCGAGCGCCAACGCCGACGTCACCGGCGCAACACGTCGTCTACGCTAAAGGTTTGCGCCCGGGTTCACGCCGTCGCCAGCACGTGGGCAGCAGCTGGCGCGTGGCGAGCAGGCGGCAGCCGCCTGGGCGCGGTGTTCGCTCTTCGAGTAGCCTCGGGTCTCACCTGGGCGCAATCGTCCCATTCTTCTCTGGAGACCTATGACACTGTGGCCGTTGTCCCTGCAGGGCGCCCCATGCTTAGTGTCTGGTGTACCGAGAAACCACGGAAATCATAGAGGGTTTACCCCACGAGCCCACATTTGGCCTGCTTCTTGCTTGTGTCTCGGTAGATATTAGTTTTACGCGCCAAAACAGTGCTTGTACTTACACGTAAACAGGGTCAGTCGATCATGATCCAACTGAAGCCAGACGTTGATCCACAGACGCCTGTGGGTGAGCTGTTTGCTGGCGGTCCGATCGAGATCTCGATCCTAGGCAGACAGGGTGCTCAGACGCGGGTGGGCATTAACGCCGATGCACGCTTTCTGATCCTACGCGATGAACTCGAAGGAGAGTGAGTTACGATGCGCCCGATTGCGACGCTTAATACTACAAAATCGATTCCGTCCCCACGCTGACCTGCAAAGCTACCGTTCGGCCTGCATGGAGGCTGGGCTCTTGCCTTTGAGATCCAACGTGTGCAAACGCTTATAGTAGGGTAATGCCAGTTCGCTCCCTGCTCGCTTGAGCGCATTCTTGTACCGCGCCTCCGCCTTCGCCCGCATTCGTGTGAGCCTGTCGTTATGAGTGATTACATAGCTTAACTGCTTGTCCACTACGAGCGCGCGGATCATGCCAGGGTTGTCTGTTACCCAGGCCGACGAGAGCGTGCCGACCCTTACCAAACGAAGTAGGTATACCCAACCTGCCCTGAACTCGTACCATTTTGCCTCACCGGTACCCCAGACAAGCCGAAAACCGGGGTTCACCATCGCTGCCGTGTAGCATTTACGTGGTACGAACCCGACCGGTGTGCTATCTAGGTATACGTAAGCAGTGCCGCGCAACAGATCATTGGCGAAGTAGACCAATGCGCGGTCAGGGTCGATATTGAAGAACACCGGTGAATCACTCTTGGTGTATGCTTCCCTGGCATGCGAAGGCGTGATGACTAACAACGATGACAATGCGACAAAAACGAGTGGTACGAGCGTCGCCACGTGGACGCCGCAACCCCAACATCCTCGTTGTCGGATGAGAAGGTAGGCCATGGTACGTTCCCTCTACCACGGTGGGTATCGGAATATAGCGCTGCCGCGATGTACGGTCAATTTCGGCGCTGTCGCGTGGGATGAATGTCAAAAATACTAAGAAATTTCGAGGTTTTCGTCGTCAAAAAAATTAAATGACTAGACCGCAGCTCGTCGCTCATCGGGGCTACCCCGAGCACTACCCGGAAAATACTCTGATTGGCATCGAGGCGGCGATTCGTGCGGGTGCGCGCCTAATCGAAGTAGACATTCAGTTCAGTGCGGACGAAGTCCCTGTGTTATTCCACGATCGCACACTGCAACGCGTATGCGGCGTTAAGGGTACCGTGCATCATATGTCTTATGACCAGTTGCGCACACTTCATCCAAGCGAATTCGAGCGGTTCGGCTATCGGTTTGCTGGGGTGCTAATACCGAGTCTCGTTGAGTTTCGAGAATTGCTACAAGGCTATCCTGGAGTGACGGCGTTCGTCGAACTGAAAAGCGCTAGTATCAGCCATTTTGGCCCAACGGTCGTGCTCAACCGGGTGCTGCGCGAACTCGAACCTATTGCGAGTCAAGTAATCATTATCTCATTTTCGTTTGACGTCCTGCTTGCGGCACGCAGACAAGGGGTTCCCACTATCGGTGTTATTCTTGAGAGGTGGAACCAACGCAAGCACGCAGCGATCGCTGAGATCAACCCGGATTACGTGATTTGTCAGGTTGATCTGCTACCACGCTGGGGCAAAGTAAATGCCAATAACGCCAAGCTCATGGTATATGACCTGTTCGACGCAGACCGCGCCTTGGCGTTGGCAAAACGCGGCATCGAGTTCGTGGAGACCTTCGCAATCGACGAAATGTTGGCGCAACTCGATTTGCTGGAGGGTGCGAAGTAGGATAATAACTAATTAGAACTCAACCTGCCGTCCGCACAACAGCAGCATTCATACCTTCCCGCCATGCAGCATAACGATCTGCCAGCGACAGATTCTGCACGGGTCTAAACCACTGGCCGGGTTCGTTCTCTGGCCACGAGCGCGGGCGGCCCGCTAAGAGAAAAGCTAGACCGCGCGCGGTAGCTTCATAGGTTTGCGGGCGGTACACCGGCAAGCCGCTGACATCTGCCAGCCGTTGGCAAAGACCCGCGAGCCGGGAAAGGCCACCGCTTATCTGGATCTGCTGTGGTGGTGAAGCCAGGTCGAACATGCCCTCTAGGTTGGTCTGCAACAGGAACACAATGCTTTCTACGACCGCCACCGCCTTCTCCGACTTTTCCCCTTCACCTATAAAGTGGGATGGAAAATCCGGAATCCAGTACGGAGATCCCAGTCCCGAGACGCCGTTCAAGAACACAGGCGGCGATCTGCTTTGTGCCAGCCACTCGGATAGATTGGCATCCAAATCCCGGACACCATATTCGCGCTCGAGCCAACGTAAGGCGCTTGCGGCTCCATTTACAGTACCTTCGAGGCCATAGATTAAATCAGTGCCATCCTGCAAAACCATGACCGTGAGGTACTGGCGGTGGTATCCGGGATGACGGCCTGATAGTCGTTGGATAAAAGCCCCAGTACCGACATTGATATAGCTCGTCTCCGCCTGCGGCTGGCCAAATCCGAACAGCGCCGCGGTCTGGTCTCCGGTTACAACGTTCATCGGTACGTTTTGATGTCCAAAACACAGGGTGCCGAAGTCGTAGCGGCTTGGCACACATTGTGGTAATGGCTCTGAAGGCAGATCGAATAGCTCTAGCAAACCCGGATCCCAATCCCTCGTTTTCAGGTTCCACAGAAGTGTGCGTGCGGCGTTGGCAGGATCGGCCACTAACGGGCGTTCTGCCAACAGCCTGAAGAGCAGAAAACTTGCGACTGGGCCCCAGGCAAGGCTTGCTTTTTCGTGTGCCTTCTGGACTGTTGTCAGGTTATCCAGACACCAGCGAAACTTGCTTGCACCATAATGCGCGCTGAGAAACAGTCCAGTGGTCTGGTGGATCCGCTCTGCCAGTTCGGAAAATCGATGTAACCATTCGTGCGCGCGTCTATCCTGCCAGCTGATCACAGGCGATAACGCCGTACCAGTGTGCTTGTCCCAGCAGGCGATGCTGGAACGCTGCGTGGCCAGGCCGGCTGCAACGATTTCTTTGCTTCGCACACCTAAAGCATTCACCGCCTCGTTTACAGCAAAACGAACGGAGGCTACAAGATCATCAGCATCCTGTTCGACCCAGTTCGGCTGTGGCTGCATGAACCCAAGTTTATGGACGCCCTCGGCTATCGCCTCGCCGCGATGATCGAACACTAATGCACGACTTCCATGACCACCTTGGTCGATAGCTAGGTAGAGCCCACGCGAGGGCTTACGCTCCGACATCATTAATATGAACTGTCCAGTCGTAATCACCCCCACCGCTAGCCAGAAACCAAGGGTTCAGCAACGAGCGCTTGTTATAGACCAACGGCCGTTTGGCGAGATCGGTCAGTCGGCCGCCGGCCACCTGTAGCACACATTGTGCGGCCGCCGTATCCCACTCCGAGGTCGGGCCAAAACGCGGACATATATCGGCGGCACCCTCCGCAACCAGGCATATCTTAAGCGCACTGCCCATGCTACGGACTTCCGGCGCTCCTTCTTTGCGAGCTAAACTTTGTAGAAACCCGCCAAGCCGCTTTCCGGCATGCGAACGGCTGGCCGCGACGGTAGCTGGACCGCCGTCGTAGCGACGCACGTGTATCGGTTGGGGCCGACCACCAGCAACCTGTTTATATGCTCCCTCACCGCGACAAGCCCAATACCCGACTTTGGTCACCGGCGCCAGCACGAGGCCGAGTATGGGTTCGTGGCCTTCTATCAAGGCGATATTGACGCTAAATTCATCGTTACGCTTGATAAACTCCTTGGTACCATCAAGCGGATCAACCAACCACAACCTCTTCCAAGCGGCGCGTTGCTCATAGCTTATTTCGGCCGATTCCTCCGAGAGTACGGGAATGTCGGGAGTAAGTGCTGCAAGCCGCGACACGATGTGCTCATGTGCGGCACGGTCGGCCTCTGTCAGCGGTGAGCCGTCGGCTTTTTCGGAGACCGCAAACGGACGCTCATACACCTCTAGAATGCGGCGTCCCGCCTCGCTAGCAATCGCCACCACTTCTTGCAGGTATTTACACGGATTTTCGCTCGTGCTCATTGCGGCTAGTTACGGTTGTGCAGCCAAGTAGTCACGTGCCATAAACAGCGCGGCGATACTGCGGGCCTCCGTGCAATCGTCCCTGGCTAGGAGATCTGCGAGCTTGTGCAACGGCCAAGGCACGACCTCGATGATCTCGGGTTCATCACCAGCTGTTCTATCTCGGTACAGATCTCTCGCCAACATGATATGAGTGGTGTGATCAACATAGCCCGGTGATAGCGTGAACGATTTAATATGTTGCAGTTGCGTCGCGCCATAGCCCACCTCTTCCTGCAACTCCCGGTTGGCGGCCTCCTGGATGGATTCGCCCTCATCGATCCAGCCCTTCGGCAGGTATAACTCATAGCGATCAACGCCAGCGGCATATTCGCGGATCAGAAGCACCGTGTCCCGATTCAACATGGGTATGACGAGCACGGCCTCGCCGCGGGTGGGGCGCAGGCGTTCATAGCATCGCTCATGGCCGTTTGCGAACCGTAGGTCGATCTGTTCCACGCGAAATAGACGCGTACGTGCAATTGTCTCGACACGGATGATCTGAGGTTTCTTTTCCATGAAGGCCAAGATTAGCCTGTTTTGTAGCGCTCGGAAAAGCTTGCCATTTCTTGCAACTAACCCAGCGTTCGGCAGTACGATACTACATGCTACAATGCACACGAATTCTTGCGCATCTGTCAATAGACCAAGCTAGGCGAGCCCTACCGTGATCGCGATTGAAAACGAGCAGGATTTGGTCAAGGCGACCGTCTATGCCGAGTTTACACTGGCAGATTACAAGGAATTTGAAGACGCCATAACGCGCGAACTCGAAAGCGTACCGAAAATAAAGCTTCTTTTGGACCTGACAAATATGGCCGGCTTTACCGTGGACGTGGCATGGGAAGATATCAAGTTCACGAAGTCCCACTCGCACGACTTCGAGCGCATCGCAGTCGTCACCACCAATCAATGGGTATCATGGGCGAGCTGGCTCGGTACTACGTTTACTGACGCAGAGGTCCAGTTTTTTGAAGACGCGGACGCCGCTAACGCCTGGATCCACGCCGATTAATGCGACGTCCGCACACACCAAGCACACAGAGCTCATGATCCGATGGCAGCAGGTGAACACCGTCCTTCTGGATATGGATGGTACGCTGCTGGATCTGCACTACGACAATCACTTTTGGCTCGAACATGTGCCCCGCCGCTATGCACAGCGGCACGGTGTTTCCTACGAGGAGGCGAAGGCCAGGTTAATGCGCCGTTATCGTGAAGTAGAAGGGACGCTCGACTGGTATTGTGTGGATTTCTGGAGCCAGCAGCTGGGATTAGACGTACCGTTGCTCAAACAGGAAGTGGAGCACCTCATCGCCGTTCACCCCCATGTCATCGATTTCCTGCAAGCCGTGCGCGCGCTCGGTAAACGTACCGTGCTGGTGACAAACGCGCATGGCAAGGTGTTAAAGCTCAAGATGCATCGCACGAAACTCGGCCCGCATTTTGACACCATGATATGCGCGCATGATCTGGGAACACCCAAGGAGCAGGTGGCGTTCTGGCAAAAGATGCAGGATATCGAGCCGTTCGAACGAATCAGCACGGTTTTGATCGACGACAGTTTGCCGGTACTGAAATCGGCACGCGCTTACGGTATTGACCAGTTGGTTACCGTGCTCAAGCCCGACTCGCGTCGTCCGGAAAAGGAAGTGGAAGAGTTTCCGGCGATCGGCTCGTTCAAAGATATTATGCCTGCTTCGCTTGAATAGCCTCGACGCGCCATGCATGCTTGCACTGCGGTCGCGGATCGCGAATGCATATCACAGGTCCCGGAATGCTGACGACAACGACTGTACAATACTATCTGTCTACGGTATCGCAGTAAGCCACACAGTCATCACTGCGTTGTGGCAGGAACTGTCTGCTATACTGGGTTGCGCTTGCTTTAGTCCCTGCGGCAGCGGTTGGTTCTTGCGCTCAGTTATCGACTAGGGGGGGTTGAGCAGTGTTTACCACAGTGCTCCATGATTCGATCCGCGTACTCCTGTCATGTGCAACAGGCGTTATCTTCCTCACAGGGTGCGTAACGAAACTGTACACGCCAGACCTCGGCGGACTGTATAACGAACTCGTCCAGTCGGAGGACCCCTACCGCAATGCTATTATCGCTATTCCGGGTATCCTTGGGTCACGGCTCAAGGATAGCGATTCGGGTGACATCGTCTGGGGTGCATTCGGTCCCGGGAGCGCGAACCCAAAGAACCCCGCGGACGCGCGCCTGATTGCGCTACCCATGCGTGAAGGTGTTCCGTTGCACGAGCTGCGCGACAGCATACGTCCCGATGGCGCACTGGACCGCGTTAACATTACCTTTGCAGGTTTACGCGTTCAGCTAAAGGCCTACTTTTATATGCTAAGCACCCTCGGTGCTGCCGGTTATCGCGACGACCAGCTCGGGGAATCCGGTGCAGTTGATTATGGTAAAAGACATTACACCTGTTTCCAGTACGACTACGACTGGCGCCGAGATATCGTGGAAAGCGCTCAGCGCTTGCACGAATTCATTTTGGAAAAAAGGGCCTACGTCCAGGCGGAGACCGAAAAGCGTTATGGCATCAAGAACCTCGATGTAAAGTTCGATATCGTGGCGCACTCCATGGGTGGCCTTGTCGCGCGCTACTATCTTCGCTATGGAACGGCTGACCTCCCTGCCGATGGCTCGTTGCCACCTCTGACCTGGGCCGGTAGCCGATATGTGGAAAACCTGGTCGTGGTCGCCACCCCCAATGCCGGCTCGATCGATGCGTTGATCAATCTGATTGAGGGCAGGAAGGTGGCGCCATTGTTGCCGAAATACCAGCCCGCGATTCTCGGTACCATGCCTTCGGTTTACCAGCTCCTTCCCCGTACCAGACACGCTCCACTGGTCGAGGTCTTTGATTCGGGTAACCAGGTAAGGGACGTCTATGATCCGGCCCTGTGGGAACAGCTGGGTTGGGGGCTGGCCGATCCCGACCAGGACTCGGTGCTGCAGATGCTGCTTCCGGACGTCAAAGACCGTGCCCTACGGCGGCAGATTGCGCTTGATCATCAACGCAAGGCGTTGCAACGCGCAAAGCAGTTCGCAGCGGCAATGGATGTACCCGCTGCGCTGCCCGACGGTGTGTCGCTTTTTCTTATTGCCGGCGACGCAGTGCCCACTGAGGCCGAGGTGGCGATTGATGCTGGTAACAGCGCGATAAGCGTGGTTAGCAACGCGCCGGGCGACGGCACCGTGCTTCGCAGCAGTGCGCTCATGGATGAACGTGTGGGCAGTAAGCGGCGCGGTCGGTTGCAATCACCGATCGACTGGACCAACGTGCAGTTTCTATTCCGAGATCACCTGGGGCTGACCAAGGATCCCGCATTTACCGATAATCTTTTGTTCTACTTGTTTGAAAGGCCGAGAAGTACAGAGCGGGTATCACAGGCCGGTACGAAAACGCCGGGAACCCGCGTGCATCGGCGTAAGCAACTCCTGCCGAAAACAAAGCAAGCCCGAGCGCCGTAAGGCGTCTCGCGGACGCGGATCAGTGCGGCTTTTCTAGCGCGCCAAGCATCAAGCGCGCGTATAAATCTCGCTGCCTTTCTCCTTGAACTCCTCGGCCTTTTCTTTTAAGCCCTCATCCATCGCCTCGCGTACATCGTCAATGCCCTTTTGTCGTGCGTAGGCGCGCACATCCTCAGTGATTTTCATGGCGCAGAAGTGCGGCCCACACATCGAGCAGAAGTGCGCCACTTTGTGGCCCTCCTTCGGTAGGGTCTCGTCGTGGAACTCGCGGGCAGTGTCGGGATCGAGTGACAGATTGAACTGGTCGTGCCAGCGGAACTCAAAGCGCGCCTTCGAAAGCGCATTGTCGCGGATCTGTGCCGCCGGATGACCCTTGCCGAGATCAGCGGCGTGCGCCGCGATCTTGTAGGTGATGATGCCGTCCTTGACGTCTTGCTTGTTGGGCAAACCCAGGTGCTCCTTCGGCGTCACATAGCACAACATGGCGGTACCATACCAACCGATCATGGCGGCACCGATGGCCGAGGTAATGTGATCATAGCCGGGCGCGATGTCGGTCGCCAATGGCCCTAACGTATAGAACGGCGCCTCGAAGCAGTCCTCGAGCTCCTTGTCCACATTTACCTTAATGAGCTGCATGGGAACGTGGCCAGGGCCTTCGATCATCACCTGCACGTCATGCTTCCAGGCGATCTTGGTTAGCTCACCGATCGTCTTGAGCTCGGCGAATTGCGCCTCGTCGTTGGCGTCCGCGATCGAACCTGGGCGCAGACCGTCTCCGAGTGAAAAGGCGACATCGTAGCTCTTCATGAGCTCGCACATCTCCTCGAAATGGGTATAGAGGAAGCTCTCTTGGTGATGGGCAAGACACCACTTGGCCATAACCGAGCCGCCGCGGGACACGATGCCGGTGAGCCGGTTTGCCGTCAGCGGGACATAGGCCAAGCGCACGCCGGCATGAACCGTGAAATAGTCCACACCCTGCTCCGCTTGCTCGATCAACGTGTCACGGAATATCTCCCACGTGAGTTCCTCGGCTTTGCCGTCGACCTTTTCCAGCGCTTGGTAAATGGGCACCGTGCCTATTGGCACCGGGCTGTTGCGGATTATCCACTCACGCGTCTCGTGGATGTGCTTGCCAGTCGAGAGGTCCATAACCGTATCCGCCCCCCAGCGCGTGGCCCAGGTCATCTTCTCGACTTCCTCCTCGATGCTCGACGTGACTGCCGAGTTGCCGATATTCGCATTGACCTTCACCAGGAAGTTACGCCCGATGATCATCGGCTCCGATTCGGGATGATTGATATTGGCCGGAATGATGGCGCGCCCACGCCCCACCTCGTCGCGCACGAATTCGGGGGTGATCTCCTGTGGGATACGGGCACCAAAGGACTGACCCGGGTGCTGCTGGCGCAGCAGTTGATCCTTGTATTCTTGGAGCCTGAGGTTTTCGCGGATAGCGATGAACTCCATCTCCGGCGTGATCACTCCTTTGCGCGCGTAGTGCATCTGGGTGACATTCATTCCCGGCTTTGCCCGTCGCGGATTGCGCACGTGCACGAAACGAACGCCTGCGAGTTTTGTATCCGCCAAGCGCGCACGCCCGTATTCGGAACTCACTTCGGGCAAACGTTCGGTATCGGCGCGTTCTTCTATCCAGGTCTCGCGCAGCGTTGGCAGACCCTTACGGACATCGACCTGTGCCGCTGGATCGGTATACGGTCCAGAGGTGTCGTATACCCAGATCGGCGGATTCTTTTCGGTTCCGCTCTGCGTGTGCGTGTCTGCCTGCGAGATCTCACGCATCGGCACGCGCATATCCGGGCGGCTTCCCTGTATATAAATCTTGCGTGAGTTGGGAAATGGTTGCACTGCTGCCGCATCAACCGTTGCGGTCTTGCTAAGAATCTGCTTGGGATTCGCGCTCATTGTTCACATCCTTTCCCCCCATGGGGGGATCGCAATGGCGCAGGGAAAGAACATGGATTGCGATGAGCTTCCCTACGCCGGAATTACCCGGATCAGGTTCAAAGGGTGTTTCTCAGCCTGCCCCGCCAGGCCGCGCGGGCGAGCACCCCTAGCCGTTTTTCAAATAACCAAACTAAAGCATTCGTACTGTGATTGCAACAACGTCCGCCGTTAGCACAGCACGCGACTCCTTCCAATAGCACATCTTTGTACACAACGTCTGCAAGCGCTGCTTGCGCGGGTTACCCAAAGCGCTTACCCTTAGGCGCTCGCTCGAATACCCTTACCAGTGTGTGCTTATATGGGCGGAATCGATTTCGAACTCGCGCGCCATAAGATGGTTGAACAGCAGGTTCGCCCGTGGGAAGTGCTCGACCAGCGCGTATTGGACTTAATCGACCAATCGCCGCGGGAAGACTACGTACCGGAACAATACCGCAACCTGGCGTACGTGGACATGAATGTCCCACTCGGCCACGGCCAGGTGATGATACCACCCAAGCTCGAAGCGCGCTTACTGCAAGAGCTGGCAATCCAACCCCACGACACCATCCTCGAGATCGGCACCGGAAGTGCTTACATGACCTCACTGGCGGCGGCGCTTGGTCGCCACGTGTATTCTGTGGAGATCATCCCGGAATTGGCGACGCGCGCGCAACAAGCCCTGGAGACACATGATATCAAGAACGTTACGCTCGAAACCGGTGACGGCGCCCGCGGATGGGGCCGGCACCAGCCCTACGATGTCATTCTTATAACCGGGTCGTTACCGTTGCTGCCCGACAGCTTCAAACAAAGCCTGGCGCCTGGTGGTCGGATGATCGCCATAATCGGTTACTCGCCAGTAATGCAAGTTATGCTCCTCCAGCGTGTAGCCGCCGGGAGCTGGGATGAAGCTTCGCTTTTTGAGACTGATCTTCCGCCGTTAATCAATGCGCAGCAGCCAGAGCGGTTTGTTTTTTGATCGCCCGAACACTTCAGCGACCTGGATTAGCATTTGTTTAACAACAAGACTCAATCTATGCCACTTTCTGCCAGGTCAGCGATCACCGCGTTTAGTGTCGTGCTCGTTCACTTGTTACCGTGGTCGATGGCGCGTGCCGAAAATGTGTTGGATGTTTACGACCTTGCGCGGCAGAATGACTCGCGTTTCCGCACCGCGCAGGCGACTTATCGCGCAGACCTGGAAAAGTTGCCGCAGGCACGCGCGACGTTGCGACCAACTATCAATGCGACCGCCCAAGAGAGCCGAATTGACCTAGAAACAGAAACTGAATCTGGAATTATCTCGCGCCCAGCTGGCGATGCCGACATCGACAGAACCGAACTCGACCTAACTATCACACAACCGCTTTACAACGGCGCCCTTTTCGCCGGCCTGCGGCAGGCGCGGGCCGAAGTGCGCCGCGCCGAAGCCCAGCTCGCTGCCGCTAGACAGGATTTGATCGTTCGTGTCGCCGAGGCCTATATCGCGGTGCTCGCGGCAATGGACAATCTCGAACTCGCCGGTGCACAAAAGGCGGCAAACCAGCGCCAGCTTGAAGTCGTCGAGGGGCGACTCGAGGTGGGTCTGGCGACAATAACAGATGTACACGACGCGCGAGCGCGCTTTGAATTTGACAGGGCAGAGGAGATTGAAGCTCTTAATACGCTGCGGGACGCTCGCCAAGGACTGCGTGAGCTCACCAGTCGGCTCATTACCAAGATTGCGAGATTGAAGCAAGACGCTCCCTTGATCGAGCCCGATCCGCCCGACATTGAAAAATGGGTGGAGACAGCGCTGCTGCAAAACCTTACTCTCATCGCCAGTAGCGAAGGCGTACAGATCGCGCTAGAGGAGGTGAAACGCCAGCGCGCAGGGCACCTGCCTACTCTGGACCTTGTCGGTACCCACAACGATATCGATGACAGTGAAAGCATCACCGGTCCCGGCGTAGAGGCCGAGCGTACCGAGATTGGCATACAGCTTACAGTTCCAATTTACCAGGGCGGTGCGATCAGCTCGCTTACCAGGGAGGCCGCTCACCGCTACACTGCGTCACAGCAGGATTTGGAGACGCAAAGGCGTGCAACCGAGCGAACGGCTCGCGCGGCGTTCCTTGGCGTGGTTGGCGGCACCAGCAGAGTACTCGCGTTGCGTCAAGCAGTCATTGCAGCGGAAAGCGCGCTGGAAGCCAAGCGCGAGGGCTTTGCAGCTGGCATCAATACCAACCTCGATGTGCTCGACGCCCAGCGGGATCTGTTTATCGCTTCACGCAACTTACTCCGGGCGCGTTACGACTACATCCTGAGCCTACTGCGTCTGAAAGAGTCCGCGGGCACGCTCAGCGAAGACGATCTCAGACGGTTCAATCGCTGGTTAGAATGAACACTCGAAGATTTGCGACGCCTCAACAGGCGGAAGCCGCATTCTATGCAGCATTCGAAAACGGGGACCTGGAGGCGATGATGGTGGTATGGGCGGATGATGAAAACATCGTCTGCATTCATCCATTAGGTCCAACCCTGGTCGGGCGTCGTGCCGTGCAGCAAAGCTGGCACTCCATCTTTCAGCAGTCGCCACATATGAAATTCCGCATCGACAAGCAACAGTGCGCCGAAGGCGCCGCACTCGCGCTCCACATCGTGCACGAAAACATTGAGCTCGTTGATCAAAGCCAACCCCCTAGTACAGTAATAGCCACCAACGTCTATCGGCGTTCCGAGTTAGGTTGGTACATGATCTTGCACCACGCCTCCCCCAGCCCCACTGCCGCTAAGCAACACGCACCGACTATTCACTAGTCGGGACTCGTAAACACAGGCAAACCCGAGCAACAGCGGCGGTGTAGTCGGCGGCACCTATATGGTGCGCCGCCGGCGTCTTTTAGCAAACGGTTAAAATCCGCGATTAAACCTTAGCCACACCCCATCATTTGTGAGATCCAAGAAAATATCGGTCGTCGGTGCACGCTCGTCACTGGATTCGGCAGGTCTGAGAAAGGCGTCATAGATAAAGTTACTAAGAAAGTTACCGAGCGCCGCACCGGCAAGGGTATCAGAGGGATAGTGGTGATAGGCTTCGATGCGACCCCACGCGGTGGCGGCGGCAAGCGCAGTAAAGTTCCAACGTAATGCCGTCCTCATACTCGAGGACATCGGAATCGCGTCGAGGTTGCGTCTGGCGCTCCCGGCGCAGGCAAATGCTTGCGAGGTATGTGACGAGGGGAAACTGCGGACGCCGCCGTTGGGGCGCGTCTTGTCGGTCTCTTCCTTGAGAAAGCCAACCATCGCGCTGTTGGCGAGTCCGGCCGCGACCCCGCCGGTAAGCCCTTGTGCCGTCGTGATTCTGCCATCGTTCCCGTTCAGCGGCCGCGGGATCGCCAACGCCGTCAGCATCGCGCCTGCACACGACAGCGCGCGCAGGTGATCGCTTGCCTCATTCGCGTCCTCAGGTGATCCGAAAACGGGTGTGTGCTCGTAGGCCCAGTCGGACAGGCGCTCGTCCAAATCGCCCACACTGAAAACGAGCGCCCCGGCCGCCGGCACCCACGTGGCGGGATCGCGTGCCGCGCGTACTGCTGCCATGCGCATCCGTTCGAGCCGCGAGGGACCCGATGCCTGCGAGTACCGGTCGAGCGACGTTGCGCAGCCGCTCACGAAGAGCGCCAGCGCGCAGAGTACCAGCCACCTCGATCGAGGTCTCACGAGACAGTAATGCCCTCAGAGCTCTACAAGCTAGGGTTAGTGTCATGGTTTGGAAGCGGCCCTCCCCCACGAGGTTGGACGTAGTTGTTGCTAGATAAAGCCGAATTCCTCTGTGTCTTTTTAGTTTCTGGAGAAACAATCGCAAGATGGGGCCGACGGGAGGCGGAGCAGCGTCGATGACTGGGGACATGTCAATTTTTTGACGTGAGGGCGGCACGCACCAAGGTACGCCTACGAATTATGGTGATATTTGAACCGCTGGTCGCTAACCGGCGCACTCGCCCGCTTGCTTTGCGGGCTCGACGAGATGTAACACGCGCAGATCAGAGAAAATAGTCTTGTCGATCGGCGCCGGGTACTAACTGCTCAAGCTTTTCGGGGTTATTGATAAGGTCTTCGATAAACCAGTTCGCATGATTATAAAGACACGTGACGTGCTTGCACTCCTCACTGGCATCAAAGGTCTCAATTAGTCGAAGCGTGTTTCGTTGTGTCGCATCAAGACTCTCAGCGGTGGCATACGCATGCTTCTCGCCGACCTGAGCCTGTGGCACGTGCCGATACACCGGGCAGTTGAATAGTCCAAGCGGACTTAGTACCTGGCGGAAAAACTGCATGTGACAATTCTTGGGCTGACGGTTGTAGTTCTTATAGCTGCCGTTCTCCAATACACGAAGGTTGGTACTTTCGATAACCTGGAAGTCTTGGTCCGCTAGCCGTTTCGCAACGTCCACTTGCGCACGGATCTTCACCATGATCGGATCAACGCGGTTCTCTTGTTGAGTGATCTCTACGATCTCAGCGTTGTTGGTTTCGGCTCGTGTCAGAAAAGGTTTATAAGAAATGTAATCAAACTTGTAGCGTTTCGCGCGTTCGGCCGCCATGACGATTTCGTCGATGTTCTCCACGATCTTGGCGTCGTTGGCTTCGCAGTCTTTCCACACGATGATGTAGCTGAAGCCGATCGCAAACTTGGGTTCAAGCTCATCTTTTATTGCCGCGATGCCTTCACAGATCCAGTCCAACGTAAGGCTCTTTTTCCCGGGCTTGTGCATCGCGTAAAAGGTTTCGTTGGAGCCGGAATCGAGTGACAGCCGAACCCAGTCTTGCGGCTCCAAAACGTCCGCTATCGCCCGGATCTTCTTTGGCAGGCTACCGTTGGTAACGATACCTACCTTGAGCCCCAGGGCCTTGAGGTGGCGCACGACATCTTCAAAGCCCGGGTATACCGTGGGCTCGCCACCACCGATCACGATCACCGAACGCAGTCCACGCTTGGCCATCTCGGTGAGCGAGTCTTTGAGTTTGTCGTGATCGTAGCGAATCCCGGTGTTGAGGATGTCCATGTCGACGCAGTGGTCGCAACGGTAGTTGCAGGCGGTGGTCACATCGAGATTGATCGAGAGCGGCACGCGGTCAGGCATGGACTCCAGTGCCTGCTCGAACGCCACCCCTTGCGCATAGCCCTTGCGCCAGGCGGTCTGCCAACCGACATATTCCGTCAGCCGCTCGATCACACCCGGTTGGCAAAGCTTGGTAGCAAAGTCATGGATCGGCGACAGTTCAACCTGATTTTCCCTAGGTCTCGGTGGCTGCTTGGCAGTCGCATGAAGCGGCACAAAGTCAGCTTGCTTGGCGCCAGCGGGGGAGGGGTCCTTGAGCGGAACCAGCGGTATAACCTTTTCGTTAGCGGCAGATTGGCTTTTCTTCATAAACTATCCTTGCGTTCGGCGGCCACGACGAGTTGGTGAAGCTGCGTCATGGCGTCCACCACATGGGTTCGGTCCGGGTGGCGTCCTGCCTGTACGGAACCGACAAAGTCCTCTACGCAGACAGCGAGGGGATCGCGGACAGGAATACGCTTACCGTTATTTACAAATGATATCACGTAATTAGGCAGTTCGACTTGTCTTTCCGCGCCAAATCCGTTGACGCTGTAGCCCGCGGGGCGAGGTAGTTCCGGACAGCGGGTCAGTCTGAACTCTACATTCGTCTGTCCGTGCATATATTTGTAAACGCACGTGAGCGATAATCCAGCACGCTCACCTAATTCCGGTAAGTCCTGAAACTGCGCCTGTATCTTATGCAGACTTCCAGGTCCGAGCAGGGCTTGCAGCATGCTCACGAGGTGCGGCCCTGCGTCGACGACCATCGCGGCCCCACTGCGTGCGGGGCTCAACCACATCGCGAAGTGCTCGATCGGGCGGCCCTCACCATAGGCCCGCGGATGCAGTTGACGGAATGCCTCCAAGGTAAAAGGCCATTGCGTGTTGAGCGCTAGGTAGCGGCCCTGAGCTCGGCAACGGTCTACGAGTTCTCCCGCGCGCTGGCCAATTTCGGCGGCTGCGTTCGGTGCTTGCGCAAGCTCTGCTGTCCACCACAGTGGCTTCTCACAAAATACGTGGCAGCCGGCGGCCACCGCCAATTGCAACTGCGGCAAATGGGTATGGGTCGGCGAGCATATGGCGATGATGTCGACCAACTCGTTCGCTAGCAGTGCCTCGAGCGAGAGGAAGCCTGTGCACTCGATCCCGTAATGCTCGTACAATGCCCGCTGTGCCGCCACGAGCGTCGCCTCTGTCGTGCCTACGATGGCGCATATTTGACAACCGAGCCGAGCGAACTCACGGGCAATATACTCGCCGGTGCCTTGGCGCTGACGCCGGGCCCCTATAACGGCCACGCGATACATAGGATACTCCGTGCGACGTCAACACCGTCGCCAAAACCGCATTTAGCGCCCATTTAGGGTTCTCGTCATCGTGAAGATAAAAACAAGACCATAGCACTGTTTCATTCCGCCACGATGCTACGGGTAGCTGCGACCACACGCAAGTCACACGCACTTGACAAATGCCACAGCCGCGGTGATGCCAGTTTACGCTTGCGCCTGTGGCACGCTCGGCGTAAAACTATTTGACATAGCCAGCAGCTGCCGGCAGAGACTGTTAACCAGTGCTTCGATGAAACGACCTGACATCTGCCCATTCACTTATAGTTAGCTAGAAAATGGCGCAACCAAAAGGCCGCGGGCCTCGCGGGTTAGCCTTTGGCTACACGCTGGTCTTCTACGTCCTATCTCCTGTACTTTTTGCCTATACGCTTACTCAGGCCGTGCGCATGCGCGATGGCCGTTACTTGCGAGAACGGCTAGGGTTTTATCGCGGCGAATCTACGGTTAACCCGATATGGATTCATGCCGCCTCGGTCGGCGAAGTCATTTCTGTTGAGCCACTCATGCGCAGTCTCAAGAAGCGATTCCCCACGAAGGCAGTCGTTATCAGCACCGGGACGCCGGCCGGAGCCAAGGTAGCGCGTCTGCGCCTGGCGGAAATCGCTGATCATTGCTATTTGCCTATAGACTTTCCGGGCGCGGTTAAAAGTTTCCTTAATCATATACGACCGGCTTGCGCCGTGATTATGGAAACCGAACTGTGGTTTAACCTTTATAAATCCAGTGCAGCGAGAAATATCCCGATCGTAATCATCAACGGCCGCTTATCAGCGCGGACGCTGAAGGCGCGGTCATGGGCGCGACGAGTCTACGTGGCAGCTCTTGCAAGAGTAGATGCGATCCTGGCACGGTCCGCCAAGGACAAAGAGGGCTTTATTTCACTTGGCGCCTCGCCCGATTGCGTAAAAGTGATCGGCAACATAAAGTTCGCTGGGGCTGTAGCCGCAAACCCTTGCGCCACGCCAATGCTTTCACGTCCGTATGTCCTGGCAGCGTCAACCCACGCGAACGAGGAATTGCGCTTCCTCAAAGTGTGGAAAAGCCGTGAACGGCATCAGCATTTACTCGTAATCGCACCGAGGCATCCGCATAGGCTCAAGGATATTCTCAAACAGCTTGACCCGTTGAGTCGCCACATTGCTGTGCGCAGCAGGAGTGATGCCGCGAGTGAACACACGGACATATATCTCGTAGATACCTTGGGTGAGCTGGCTGCCTTCATGGCTAGCGCCGACGTAGTTTTCATGGGAGGATCGCTAATACCGCATGGTGGCCACAATATTCTCGAACCGGCCCGTCTCGGTAAAGCCGTTGTGTTCGGTCCGCATATGGAAAACTTTGCCGATGAGGCCAGGATTTTCCTAGACCATGAGGCCGCAATCCAGATCACAGACGACGATGGGTTGGAGACTTGCCTGTCGCGGCTGCTCGAATCACAGGAAGAACGTGACCAACTGGGTAAGCGGGCCAAATCGCTCGTTCGCCAGTATGAGGACATCGCCGAACGCTATGTTGATGAAATCGCGAGGCAATGCCGATTGTCCTGTGTCTAACCCATGTCTCCGTAGCCCTCGCAAAGTACCTGCCAGTCGCCATCAGAAAAATAGAAGCTATCGTACAGCGAGCGCCGCTTGATTAGTGAGCGGCGCAAGCGTGCCAGGTTCTTAAGACGCCACCCCTGGCACTGATCACGCAGCTCACAGTTATCAAAGTCGATGAGATAAACGTCTTTTTCTTGCGTCAAAAGTATATTGTCTGCCGTTATGTCCGGGTGATACACACCAGCACCGTGAAAACGGCGGATACAGATACCAATGGCCTTCCATTTTTGCTTGTTTAGACTTCTCTCTCTAATCAACTCAGTCAACGATCGCGTGTTAGTGAGGCGTTGAGTGATAATGTCCGCTTTATAAAACGGGCCACGCCTCAAAACCCGGGCGACGATGGGGCGCGGTACAGGTAACCCCCATTCCCAAAGTTTCCCCAACATACGCCATTCCCTCCATGCCCTTGTCCGGTGGATACCCGTCCATAGATAGCTGTCCTTGAGAAAACGGCCCACTATTCCACCGCGGTGGTAGTGGCGCAAAACCCAGTCGTTTCCTTCTATTCTGATAAAATAAGTGGGACCGCGACCAAGGACCTCGCCTATTAAGGCGTGGCGTTCGGCCAATTCTTGCGGGTCGAAACTGATAACCTCAAGTTTCGGAACGGCATCCGCATCGTACAGGATATATTGGTGGTCAAACAATTTTTCACATGGATTCACGATATATGATGTTACCACTTACGTCGCCACCAGAAAGTATTTGTATAGTTCGGCTTTCCGCTATCGGAGATGTTTGCCATACCGTTCCCGTAATGCGCACGCTGCAATCTCATTGGCCTGGCACAAAGCTTACCTGGGTAATCGGTAAAACGGAGGCTTCCCTTGTCGGCGATATTTCAGGGATCGAGTTTATCATCCTCGACAAGTCTAAAGGATGGTCTGCATATCGCGACCTGCGCAGGCGTATGCGAGGACGTCGCTTCGACGTTCTGCTACGAATGCAACCCGCGTTGCGCACCAGTATCGCCAGCTTGTTCATCAAGGCCCCCATTCGGTTGGGCTTTGACAAGGTCCGCGCCCGGGATTATCAATGGTTGTTCACCAGCCACCGCATACCGGCCACGCGTGAGCAACATGTCGTGGACGGGTTTTTCAGCTTTCTGGAACATTTGGGCCTATCGCAACGGGAACTGCGCTGGGATATTCCCATTCCTGATGAAGCGCACGTCTTCGCCGCACAACATCTACCTGGCCCGCAGCCCACCCTCATCATCAGTCCCTGCTCCAGCCATCCATTGCGTAACTGGCGCGCGGAACATTACGCTCAGATTGCCGATTATGCCATTGAAAAACACGGCTTCCGTGTAGTCCTCTGCGGTGGACCGGGCCCGCTTGAACGCGAGTATGGTGACGTCATCAGGCAACATATGCGCAACCGCCCACTGGACCTGATCGGAAAAGATACCCTCAAGCGTATGCTCGCGCTGCTCGCCCGCGCCCATTTGCTGCTGAGCCCAGACTCTGGACCGGCCCACATGGCTACCTGTGTAGGTACACCCGTAATTGGCTTGTACGCTGCCAGTAATACGCGCCGCACCGGCCCCTATCTCAGCCGCGTGTGGTGCGTTGATAAATACGACGAGGCGGCGCGCCGCTACTTGAAAAAGCCAGCGGCAGCAATCCGTTGGGGTACGAAGCTAGAATATCCGGGGGTCATGGAGCTGATCCAACCACAAGAGGTGATCGATAAGCTTGATTTGCTCATGAAAACTGATGGCAGGCTAAGCCGTGAATCGGTATAAGCCTAACTACGGCTTTGCTCGTGTGTCGGCGCTCGGTTTTTGATTTGAATAAAGGATGCCTATGTTGAATTACAAGGTGCAGTGATTACGGCACAAATCGCCGGGATATGCCGTGATCGAATCCCTAACGAGTGTAATCAGCATAGGATTTCTCCTCGAAGATGTCGGAACCCAGGATGGTATTAATCTCGCGCTTGATGGCGGCGCGCTTATCATTGTTGATATAAACCGCACGCGCCAGCTCAATGAAGGTCTCATCGAACTGTCCCTGTGCTTCCTTGAGTCTGATCTGATCCTCGATATCCCAAAGGGTCTCGTTCACAGATTTGAGCTGTGCCCGTTCCTTGCTGATTTCGCTTGCAGCGTAAGAGGATGAATTCCAGGTACTGCTCAACAGGGCAAGTTCCTTATTAATGTTTTTGAGTTTCTCAATATCGTCGACGCGCTCCGACTTGATCTCGAGTATGGTGATTTTGTCGATGAGCTCACCGATGGAAACCGGTATGCTTATTTGACTCATTAAGGTAACTCCTTACTAACATAGCTCAGCACCGTAAGGTAAGTAACTAGATTGTAACAAACGGAATCGGTTTGACCATGCCGAATTACAGGATGCCTGTGGAGTATTGATCGTAGGATCACGCTACGGGCTCGGCAGTACGGTCTAACCGGGGATTGGGTCTACTGAACGCACTGGGTACAGAAACATGTCATGCCGTCGCGGACAGCGATACTTTGGCGTTCGAACGTCGACCGCACGCTACGTACATTCTCGTCATTAACCGCTGTATAAGCGTGCGAAAAAGGCAGCTGCCGTACTTAGCGGGCAGAATGGTACGGCGCGACGGCCGCTGGACGCCTAGCATTATGGTGTATAAACAGCTCCACGGCCGTGTGTGCTGGCACTCCATCCGGTCAAACGGACTTGCGCGCTTCTCCCTGCGTCTGTTGCACGAGGCAGGAGAGCGCCATAAAATCTCGCGCAATGCTGGTCAGCTACACTAGCGAACAAATTGAAGCGGCGCGCCCCTGCGAGATGTCTGAGGCGCTGGAAAGGGGCCGGATCGTCTACTTCCCGGTATGCCCGGTTCCACTGCCCGCCGACTCGGATCTGGGCTTCCTCAGGGAAGCACTGCCGAAGCAGCTCAAGCTGAAAAACATCAGTTACCATCCGGAGGCTGGTCGCGTCACTGGACTTTCGGGAAGCCCTGAACTGGCGCAGCTTGCTCATCGAGTACTGATTGAGCACAGCCAGCGAGTACAGCAGTTTCTGTCGACGGTGATTCCGTCCCTCACGCACAAGTGGACGGTGGGTACATCAAGCTTTCGACCTATCCAGGAAAAGGGCCGCGCACTAAAACCCCATGCGAGCAACGAGCTGGTGCACATCGATGCGGGGGCGTACGGAGCGACTAACGGCGATCGCATCTTCCGATTCTTCGTGAACGTCAACCCGCACGAAGATCGGGTTTGGGCTACCAAGGGTACCTTTGCGGACCTTTATGGAAGGTATGGACAGGCGGCCGGCGTTACGCCCGACGCCATGCCGCCCAACTATCTTCAGAAGGGACTGCCGGATCACCTCCGCACTGCTCTTCTTAAGGGATTATCCTCCATCGGTTTGCCGTTGGTCCAAGTACTGGACAGTAGTCCCTATGACCGTCTCATGCGCCGTTTCCACAATTTTATGAAAGACTCCGATGAGTTCAAACACCAGGAAGGTTACCGGGAGTTTCGGTTCAAGCCGTTCTCCGCGTGGATGGTTTTTACCGACATGGTCAGTCATGCCAGCGTGTCCGGACAACATGCTCTCGTGAACACGTTCCTCATAAGGCTGGAGAATTGCCGTATACAGGAGTTAGCGCCGATCAATATCCTAAGCGGTCGTCGCCCGGTTGCGCCCCGCGACGATGTGCAATTCTGATTCTCCGGTTGCGCACTCCAGGAAATCTATTCAGCATGTTACGTTCCATTGGTATTTTGCTTGGTTGACGAGAACACGAGTGAACGCAAACAGTAGGCGACTCATCCATGGGTAGCGTAGTACTTGTTACTGGCGGGGGCGGATTTTTGGGTTCCTTCCTGTGTGAAAAGCTTCTACAAATGGACCACGAGGTCCTTTGTCTTGATAACTTTTTCACCGGCGATAAGCACAACATTGACCACCTGCTCAGTAATCCTGCCTTTGAGTTTATTCGTCACGACGTGACATTTCCGATTTATCTTGAAGTCGATCAAATATACAACTTCGCATGTCCCGCCGCGCCTGTGCATTACCAGTTCGATCCTGTCCAAACCACGAAGACCAGCGTCCACGGGGCCATCAACATGTTAGGGCTCGCGAAGCGCGTAAAGGCCAAAATTCTTCAAGCCTCGACCTCCGAGGTTTACGGCGACCCAGAGACTCATCCACAAAGCGAAGAATATCTAGGGAATGTCAACCCGATAGGACCACGGTCTTGTTACGACGAAGGCAAAAGGTGCGCAGAAACCTTGTTTTTTGATTACTACCGCCAGCACAAGCTAAAGATCAAAGTAGCGCGGATTTTCAACACCTATGGCCCGCGCATGCACCCGCACGATGGGCGGGTGGTAAGCAATTTCATCTTACAGGCCCTAAGAAATGAGGAAATCACTATCTATGGCGCCGGTGAGCAAACACGGTCGTTCTGCTATGTGGACGATTTAATCGATGGTGTGGTTCGAATGATGGAGAGCCGAGATGACGTCATCGGTCCAATCAATCTTGGTAACCCGCAAGAAACTTCAATACGTGAACTTGCCCGGTTGGTCATTGATCTAACAAACTCGAGATCGAAAATCGTTAACCGACCTTTGCCGAAGGATGATCCCGGCCGGCGGTGTCCGGACATTTCCCGCGCGCAGAAGCTTCTGGACTGGAAGCCGACGGTTTCCCTGCAAGCGGGCCTCGCTAAAACCATTCACTATTTCGAGAGTCTGTTGTCAGATAGGCGACGACTTCGAGACCTAACCAGTCGCGCGCGGTGATGGGTGCGTGCTAACTCCTCTGAGATTGATTGCGAGATGCATCTGGCGAATGCGAGTCACAAGATTTCTACCAAGATCCTTGCGAGAGATGGGGCAAGACCAGGACCTTCGCTGATACGCGATGCCGAAACGGCCATGTACTGATAATCCGCGAGGAACTAGTCAACAACGTCAGGCCGCTCCAAGTTCTGTCGTTGTAGCCCGTCGATGCCGATGGACACAAAACTCGACGGTTCGAACTCTCTAAATATCTACCCCATCTGTTAAACCGCGCTGTCAAAACTTGATGTGATCGATGCGAAAAACGCTGCGTGCCACATTTAGCGACGTCCGTATTCCTGCCGCCGTCATAAGCCTTTTATTGTCAGCATGGGTTGTGCTTTTGGACGACGTGGTGAATAGCGATGGCATCTTATACCTTAGTACCGCCGAGTTGCTCGCCCGCGGGGAGTGGAAGGCGACTTTCGAAGCTTATAGATGGCCCTTGTATCCCTTGCTCATTTCTTTCGTTAGCCGGATCACGAGTCTAAGCTTTGAGTCCTCAGCACATGTCTTGAACGCTGGTCTTACCGCACTAATTGTGGTTAGCTTTCTTACGCTGATCCGCGAGCTTGGGGGCGACAGGAAAACTGTTATCGCCGCCGCCTTTGTCGTTCTACTATACCCAGGCCTCAATGAATATCGGTCTTTCGTTATTCGAGATTTTGGTTACCTCGCATTCTATTTATTATCCGTCGTACTATTCGTTAAGAATGTGAAATCTCCTCAGTGGGGATTCAGGATTGGCTGGGTTATCGCAATGCTTGTTGCGTCCCTGTTCCGGATTGAAGGGTTCGTTTTTTTGTTCCTGTTACCGTTTCTTCAGCAGTTACGCCGGGCAACTACCTTCCCAGCAAAGGTTAGGGTGTTTACAACGTTAGCTATCGTCTCGTTTTTTCTCGTTACGTTGGTGGCTTGGTGGATCTCCGGAGCCACCATAATGCCTGGCCCGACTACGGTGGCATCCAGCTTGGCGGCGTTGCTGCAAGGCTTGTGGCAAAACATTACTTCGAACATCTCTACAAAACTTGCTGTAATCGCCGGACAACTTCCGGATAGGTATTCACGCGAGTTTGCGCATACTGCATTTATCATAGCACTCGCACTGATCTTTCTGGTCGAAACGCTGGTCAGACTAACGCCGCTCCACGCCGTGCTGACATGCCACGCGCTTTATCGCCGGTTGGTCTTTCCTGTCCAAGGTGCAAGAGCCATTTGGATATGGTTAATAATCCTGAATCTTGGCATCCTTGCAGTGATCATGTTTGCAAGGCTTTTTTTGACTGGCCGTTTTCCACTGGCTTTGTCCTTGACGGTGATGCTCGCAGTACCGTTCAGCCTGTCAGCACTTTACGAAGGTTGGCGTGAAAATCGTGCGAGCACGATAAAGAAGAACTGGGTCTTTCCAATCGTATGCGTTTTCTTCCTTGTAACGGCGGCGGTGGATGAACTCTATTCCCCGACCAGCAAAGCTCACCTCAAGGAGGCCGGGACTTGGATACGGGATCATACCCCGGCACAGTCCACATTTTTTAGCAATAGTCGGGTTGTAATGTTCTATTCCGGCAAGAGTGCTAAGTACGCCTATAAGAAATATGGATGGAACGAAACGCTCGATTTCATCAAGAGTGACAAATGGCTAGGGTATGACTACCTGGCCTTTCGAGTGAAGCGTAAACAGCGTGATCAGGAAGCTGTACTTGCTGAGATGCTCGGCAGAGACCCTGTTGCACAGTTTACGAACCGCAAGGGTGAAAAGGTCTCAATCTTTCGCGTCCGCTGAGCGGCACACACCGGGCGTTTCTATAGTTTCACGAAACCAGGGTTTTGGCTCATTCCGCTCATATGACTAATCAAGCCTCATGATGGATGTAGGTGGATTGCGCACAGTAGAAAAGTCTCGCAGACAAGTAGAAATATAGTTGGGAGTGAACATTGCCGCCCGATTGTTGCCTTTTCAGCGATAATCCGATCGTGCAGAATGTATCTAGTGGCCACAACGCGTACAGATTGACAGCAAAACGGAGGCCAAAGAGTTCAGATGAAAGGTATCATTCTTGCCGGAAGATCCGGACGCCGTCGGCCTCAGGGAAAGCTCGTGTGGACGATCTGCAGCGAGGTCTATGATGTGGCGATCGATCTCAGGCGCGGCTCGCCGACCTTTGGTCAATGGGAAAGGCTTATGCTAGAAGACAAGCACTACCGGCAACGACCACCTATGCCTGTTTAGCTATCATCAACGACGATCATCACCATGAACCGTCTCAGCGAACGTGCAGCTCTGGTGACCGATAGCGGCGCCAACTCAGCCAAGTGCCCGCTATGCAAGGCCGACGGCCGCTTCGCCTATGCAGGCCGCGACCTCCTGTTCGATCGCACCGAGACATATGACTACTATCAGTGCACGGGGTGTGACGCCGTGTTCCAGCACCCGCTGCCCGCCGCCGATGTGATCGCGGGCTTTTATCCCGACGCCTATAGGGTGTACGAGCGAGAGAGCAAAGAGAAGGAACCCAGCAACCTAAAAAAAGCGGTGCTCAGGACCAAGTACGGGTACCATCACCTGTGGGTGCCCACCATCTATCGCCTTCTCGCACCCATGGCGAGTGTGCTCACCTACAAGGACGGTGTCCCCTACAAGCCCAACGGTCGCGCTCTCGACGTGGGATGTGCCAACGGACGCTTCATGCGCGCGCTAGCAGCACTCGGGTGGAGTTGCGAAGGGGTCGAATTCAACATCAATGCAGTGAATACATGTCGCGCCCAGGGTCTTAAGGTGCATCACGGGGACCTCGAATCCGCACACTTTGACGACAGCAGCTTTGATCTGATCACGGTGCGACACGTGATCGAACACCTCCCCGATCCCAGCTCGTTCGTGGGAGAGGCAGGCAGAATATTACGGCGCGGAGGCCAACTGCTGATAGCAACACCGAATAGCCAAGCCCTCGGAAGGCAGTGGTTCCGAGAGTACTGGTTTGCCAATGACGTACCGCGCCACCTGATCTTGTTTTCGCCGTCCAATCTGCACGCACTCGTGGTGCGGCACGGCCTCAAGCGAGTCACGCTCAGGTTAAGCACTTCGCCCAAGGTGATCCTGAACAGTATTGACTACAAGACAGGTAACCGGAAGGAGCCATCGCGTAAGAAGAAGTCGTGGCGTCTACTCGCCAAGCTTTATGTGCTGGTGGTCGGGATCGTGGGCAGGGGCGATGAAATCTTCGCAATTTACGAGAAAGCGTGACAACCAGAAAGATCATCTTTATATCAAAAGGGGAACACTCAGCATCCACCCGCTACCGTGCCCTCAACTACTTTCCCTACTTGCGGGATGCCGGATGGGTACCTGAACATTTTGCCGCAGCACAGAATCCCTTTCATCGCCTCGCCTTGTTGCGTACGGCTGCGAGCGCCGATGTGGTGGTTGTACTGCGAAAAACGTTCTCACTGCCTTACTTGCGAATGCTTCGTGTGGCGGCGAAACGGCTGATATTCGACTTCGATGATGCGATCTTTGTACGCAGCGACGGACGAGCGTCAAGGATGCGCAACAGTCGCTTTCTCCGCATGTTGCGCGTGTGTGATCAGGTCTGGGCTGGCAACAGCTACCTGGCGGGTGCGGCCAAATATCACAACGACACTGTCACTATCCTGCCAACATCGATCCAGCCAGAGAGGTACAACATCACAGTTTCCAAACCGACAGACTCGGTAGACCTCGTTTGGATCGGCAGTCGCTCAACCAGGAAATATCTCGTTGACGTCCTTCCCGTGCTTGAAAGCCTGGCGCCTAGGGTCCCGGGGCTGCGCCTGAAAATCGTCGCCGATTTCAACGTTGACTCTACGGCGCTGAACGTTCGTCCCGTTGCCTGGAGCAACGATCGCGAAGCATATGAGTTGGCATCATCTCATATCGGCCTCGCACCGATGCCGGAAGATCCGTGGACACAGGGCAAGTGCGGCCTAAAAGTGCTGCAGTATATGGCTGCGGGTCTACCGACCGTTGCCTCACCCGCTGGCGTACATCGCGATCTTATCGAACACGAAGTTAGTGGATTCCTCGCCGACTCGGCCAACGAATGGTGTGACAGTTTGCTGCGCCTGATAAATGATCCCGCGCTCAGACAACGTATGGGCGCGGCCGGCAAGAAACGCTGCGCCGAGCAATTTTCCATAGCGGCCACATTTGCCGAGATGCAATCGGTATTGCAGGCCTTGAGTTCATAGAAGACACCCTTCAGGACGGGCGCCGCACGCCGATCATATTGATCATGGTCGGGGCCAGCACGTAGCGGTAACCCACAAGCCATCTCAAGATGCCAAGCCTGCCGACGAGCTTGAGCAAATCGGCGGCCAAACCTCTCAGGTAGTGGCCGGCGCGGCGCTGGTGGCCGCCGCTGAGGTAGATAAGCCCGGTGGAGGCGTTCAGGGAAAGGCATTCTCCAGGTTGTGAGGTCATGGCGTTGCTGAGGTGGCTGGGGAAATCTAGTTCCGGAAACAGTTTCCTTACGCCCTCGTGAGTAAAGCGCCAGTAGTCCGAGGGATAGCCATGAAATTTCCATGCAAAGGGAACGGAGACAACAAGCTTCCCACCCGGCGCGAGCAACCGGGTGAGGTTTTCCGCCATTCGAAACGGCTGATCGCAGTGTTCCATAACGCTAAGGCATAAGATCGTACCAAAACGCAGCCCGTCAAGACTGGTATCGATCTGGTCAAACGGAAGTGTCAGATCGACGACCCGATCAACCGACTTCCCTTCACTCATGTCAACGCGCACGTACGTCTCGCCCGGAAACAACGCGCGTAGATCCTGCGTCGATCCGTAATCGCGCGATCCGACCTCCAGAAAGGGGCCGTGAAGCTCAGAGCGATAGGCTTCGACGAAGCTTAGCTGGCTGATATCGCCCATATAAGTTCCCTGCAGTGCCGCCTCTGCCGCATGCTTGCCGGGAGTTACCGGAATTGATAACTTGATGGCCCTTTTTAGCACTCCTGGCAGACGGCAACAATGAGCACGCGGCAGCCGCGCATAAGTATTTGCATTCCCCACTGGCAGGTGCGGGCGCTCATGTCCCTTTGTCTGCGCTCGATCCGCAAGCACTCAAGGAACTATGACCTCGAGGTAATCGTTGTGGACAACGGCTCCAAGGACGAGAGCCTGGACTACCTGCGCTCCCTAAGGTGGATCCGTCTTATCGAGCGGCCCGAGGAAACCCACACCAACTGGCCGCGCAATGTCTTTACGGCATGGGATCGCGGCATCCAGGAGGCTACCGGCGATTACTTCATCACCATGCATTCCGACGTGTTTATAAAGAGCGACGATTGGCTCGACCCGTATCTCGAAAGAATGGACCATTCGGACAGCGTTGCCGGCGTCGGGGCATGGAAGCTTGAACTCGAGAATCCGGCGTACGCCCTACAAAAGCTTCTCATCAACAACGCCGTCTCAGCAGTCAAGAACCTGTTCGGCAAGAAAAAACGCACCACCTGGCGTCGTGGTCACTATCCACGCGACTACTGTGCCATGTACCGACGCGAGGTGGTTCTCAAGCATAAGCTCTCGTTCGTGCCGACAGACGGGCGGGGTGGCGGTTACACGATCGCCAGACGGCTCTGGGAAGCAGGCTATCAGACACGCATGATACCGGTGCGTGTGCTATACCGTAAGATGTCGCACATCGCCCACGGCACCGCAGCAATCGTCGCCGAGAAGCCACTGCATCACAAGCGCGCACAGACCAAAGTAGAACGAAAGGTCCGAGCGCTCTTTTCCGAGGAATGGGTTAAGGCGTTGCAGACCGATTCATCGCTAGATCAGTGATACGTCGCCAGCACTGGCTCGCTATTGCATAAATAGCCTGCGCGCCCCGCAATAACTAGCGTACGTACATCCATAACACAGTCGAAGCTGCACACGCGCTCAGCGCATGAAATATTACCTAAGAGATTTCGCAGACCGACATTTCCCGGACATTGGCGACAGGAAACTGCGCAACAAGACCGCCGAACAGCGGCTTGTGCAACTGTTTTTTGGCGAGTCAAAAGAGGGATATTTCGTCGAGGTTGGAGCGAACGACCCAAAGTGTTCCTCCCAGACCTGGCACCTGGAACAGAAGGGCTGGCAAGGGATACTCGTCGAACCCATTCCCGAGCTGTGCGAGGATCTCCGCAAGAATCGGCCGCGCTCGATCGTCGTGCAGGCCGCGTGTGGTGCGCCCGAACAAAAGGGGCCGGCCAAATTTTATGTCGCAGAGGGCCTGAGTCGTTCTACGCTCGAACAGAATACCGTTAGCTTAAATGTTTCCTTCAGCCGAACGGAGATTGTCGACCTAAGGACCCTCAGTGACATCCTAGAAGAGGTCCATCCACCCAACGTCGACTTCATTTCGATCGACGTCGAGGGCCTACAGTTGAATGTCTTGCGTGGGCTCAACATGCAGAAACACAGGCCCGGGTTATTGCTTGTCGAAGATCACTTACACAACTTGCAAACCCACCGATATCTGACCGCGCGCAACTACCACCTGGTCAAGCGCACCGCGCGGAACAACTGGTATGTGCCACGGGAAGCGTCGTTTGTGTTAAACACCCCTTTGGAGCGTCTTCTACTGTGGCAAAAAGTTTGGTTGCGCACGCCTTTCCGCAAGCTGCGGATTGCGTGGAAGGCCTCAAGAAGAAACACTGGACAAACGCGCGGTTGACACGCACGAACCTAAGACGGTCGTATGAGCCAGGTTTACCTTTTCACAATCAAGTAACACTTGCAATTTTTTCCTTGAACACTTTGCGAACTTCTTGCTTGCTCGCCCAATTGTCAAGAAATCGCTTTACGTCCCGACTGTGTGCCCTGCGAAAGAACAGATCCGTCCTGTACTCACGCATCGCATCCAAGTCAGTCAGATACGTGCGCCCATCCGAAATGATGATATTAGTTGCCTTCATGTCGCCATGTCTTATTCTGTAGCGCGCCAGCGTAGCCAGCGTCTCTGCGATCTGCTCAGCCATTCGCTGTGTAGACTTCGCCGAAACCGCATGGTCTGCAAAATACTCGCGGTAATTTGGACCTTCGACGTACTCACAAATGAAATATGATCCGTGTCTTACCGGGCCGACTCGTTTTTCGATAAAGGCTATCGGCCGTGGTGTAGATATGTCATAGAATTGCAACAAATGTGCGTTCTGCCACGATATCGAGGCACGCGTTCTTCGGAAGGCGCGCCTTATACCGTGCCATCTCCCCTTTATGTTGTAGCGCTTGATGACGACTTCAATACCGTCGACGCTGGCTCGCGCAACAGTACAGGTATTACCCTTTTTCAGATACCGGACGCCATGGTTCGTCAAGAAGCTGTCTGGATCGCTGTACAACCTATGAAATCCAGCACTTGAATAACACTTGTCATAGACGTGAGTCGCGTCGTTGGCTTTCCTGACGGCAAACGCGGTGCACTCACGGAAAATCTTGCTGAGGAACTTGTTCTTGCGCTTTGCTCTGGCCTTATCAATGCAGGTGCGGACTAATAATATATCGTCATCGTTCACAGACCACTTTCTGTGGGCGGCGTAGTTTGCGAAAACGGCCGGTGCATATTGGTCATATCGCGGATCAAGTTGAGCCAGCAGTAGGCCAAGGTTTCTCAATGAGGTTTGCTTGTACACCGGGTGCTCGCGCATGCGCATCTGCGACGTGTCGATGCTGTAGACCTTGCTACCCGCGAAGAGGAAGTTGCCTAGGTGTGGATCCTGCTGGAGGATTCCTGCCTCGTGTTGTGCTGCCATTGCCTCAGCTAGCATTCGCACAAGTCGAATCCTTGCGTCATCGCTGGTAACGCTAGTCCATTGTTCGACAAGCGTCTTTGCGTTCGGCAACGCCTCTGTAATCAGTACGTAAGCACGTTGGTCGCGCAGCAATCCAGCATACAGCAACGACGGCGACAATAAGCCTCGCGCCGCAAGCGCTTCGATACCTTGCTTTTCTCGGCGCCAGTGCCGGCCGGCGTGTCGCGGATCGAAAAACAGCTTAACGAATACATCCTTGTCATCCCAGCGCGCGACGTAGCTCACACGCTTGTTCGATACGACACGTACGGGGCACAGGCACCTTATCTCCCCACCAGTCCCTACATGGTCGGCCAGATACAGGGTGGTCGTCTCGCTCGATACAGGCATAGTGCGACGGTTATCCTCTGGCTGCGCCGCCAACCTTCTCCACCGTCCGTCCGAATTGCCGCAAAATCATTGGCGGCAATTTTGGCTCTGTCCCGTGTTGCTGCCGGTATAGTCGGATCGCTCGCGCCAGCACTTTGTTCCAAAAGGCCCTCTCTGATCGCAAGATGACACGTAGCGACTTGCCGCGGTAGTGCTGCATGAACCGGATGAGGTCGGCCGAGGTCAAGCCCAAATCCATACTTGAGAACAATACACCTGCAATATCCTTTACCGCCCAGCGTTCGGGCGTACGCTTCCGAATCTGCATTCTGTGTAGATCGATCAAGTATAAGTTGATATTTTCCGTAGACAGCGGCCTACCGGCTGACACATCCAACAAAAAGTGACAAAGATAATAGTCCCGATGATTTATACCATTTGAATGTAGACGACGACTGATCTCGGCGATTTTTCTAATAAGCGCGCGTTTCAATCTAATTTTTTCAGCGCTATTTGCACCCTCTATAAATGATGGCGCCCACTTTTCCAGAGATTGTGTGCCATTCAGCGCTTCGGTAACGATGAACGATTTCCTTGTCGCCGGATTGATTCCTTCTTCGCCGTAGGCTGCGATCTTCATTGTATTCACACCAATCGCCTCGAGCGCCTGGATTGCGTGCCACTCGGTCTTGGCACTAACTACCGGTATGTGCAAGGACAGCAGTTTCCTTATGATCAGTTTCCAGCCGACGCCGCCATGGCTCTTTATAAAGAAATCTCGCCCCCCACGCCTAAATTTTAGGGTCCGTCTGGTCGGGAATTGTTTGAACACCTGGCCATCTATCTTCAGAAAATTCGCCACGCGACGCTCCCCGCAGAACAGTGGCTTCAAGTCTTCGCGGATGTAAATCATTGACTGCCCCGGTTCCTTGCAGCGCGCGCGATAATGATATCAGCAGCCCTTTCGATCAGGCTGTAAAGATCATTTTGTTCGCAATACGCTGATCCATTGTTACTCCAATCAACGCGTTTGTCTGCAGTTAACATCTCTGCAAGCATGCTGTTCAGGTTTTCCTGCTCAAACGGCGACGGACATACCAGTCCCGCGTGCGCCTTCTTGACGTGAAAGGCGAAACCGCAGTTTTCTGTCACCAGCACTGGCAGCCCGCAAACCATGGCTTCTATGAGCGTGGTGCCTGTGTTCTCAGTATAAGAGGGGTGAATCAGCAAATCAGCAGCATAATAGAATAACGCAATATCCTGCCGTGCGCCCGCGAAAATCAGCTGGTCAGCAATCCCTAATGTCGTTGCGAGCTTCACAAACGGCTTCGGATTATCGTCACCGACGACAACCAGTCTGGTCTTTGGCTTTACAGCCTTCGGCAGTTCTGCAAGCGCAACTATCGCACGGTCGATACCCTTGGTCTTGAACCTCGAGCCGACATTCAAAAGCATGTAGCCATCGGGCATTACGCCGAATTGGCGGCGTATAGCGGCTTTAACTTCCTCCGTTGGTGTGTCGTTTTGCAGCCGTTCTTTGTCGATTCCCGGGGGCAGTAGGCAAAAGCGTCCAAGCTCTGTTCCATAGTAGCGAATAAACTTGTCGCGTTCTTGGTGAGCAATAAGAAGGATTTCTGTATTCTTACCAGCGGCAAAAACCGCTTCTTCTAACTTTCGCAGGACTCTGTATCGAGGCAACAGCTTGTACAGCTGCCCCTTGGTCTCATCCACTCTAGACGCATAACAAGGATCACCACCATAGTACACGTCGAGACCAGGCACCTTCGTGGAACCCGTGACGCAGTCAAATTCACCGCCGATAATCGCGGCTCTTAGTTCATATCCAAATTTTCTTCTGCTCCCATGATTGGTCAGCGCCGTACCATCAAGAAGATGTACTGTCAGCCCATCGGGTATTTGACCAACCCAACTACCGGAAAATATGTGAACATCATGCCCTCGACACGCGCATTCACGTGCGATACGTAGCAACGCACGTTGCATCCCCCCGAACTCGAAATACTTGTCTACGGCGAACGCCAGTCTGTACTTACTCATTTCAGGGCCTTTCCGCGCTGGAAGAGCTCGGCGCCGAATCGTAGAAGTCAGCTGAGTCAAACACAAACTTAGAGAATCTGATGGACAGCGACATCTGAATCAGCGCCTCGATGCCGACTCGGCGAGCGGATATCGAGACAACACTCTAGGATATCAGATCAGTGACTATAGCGCGCAAGACGATCCGGAAGGCCTGAGTGTTACAAGTGTTGTGGTGTCACGAAACTTGGGCGTCAAGATGCTCCAGTACGCGTTCCGGTTTCAGATCACGCAGGCATCTCAAGTGTCCCAGCGGACATTCGCGCTCGTAGCACGGGCTGCAGACAAGATTGAGATACAGTATCTTGGCGTGTGGGTGAAGCGGTGGGTTATAGCCTGGGTCGGTGGACCCGTAGATCGCGACTAACTCGCGGTCGAGGCCGGCGGCCACGTGCATCAGGCCCGAGTCGTTGGTGACCACGGCCGTTAACAACGACATGAGATCTATGCACTCGTCCAGACTCGTGCGCCCGCCAAGATCCACACAGCGGCCGTCAGTCATTGCCTGAATCTCAGCGGTGATAGCCGCATCTTTGTTGGAACCGAACAGCCAGACCCGCCAACCTTCGGCGAGCTTAGCGTTGGCGACTTCGGCGAAGTAGACAGCCGGCCAACGCTTAGTTGGGCCGTACTCCGCACCCGGACACAACCCGAGCACTGGGCTCTTTGGCATTTCCTGCCCAAGCCGCCCCAGCACCGCCAGTGCCCTAGCGCGCGACACTGTCAGCCTGGGGTCCGGTATAGTGGTGGGCGTTGGCTCTCCTGGCTTCAGCCCAAGACTGACATAACGATCCACTCTGCGCGGCAGCTTTTTCTTATCCAAATGACGTATGTCGTTTAGCAATCCCCATCGATACTCACCGAGAAACCCAGTGCGCCGGTGTGCAGAAGCGATAAACGGGACGAACGCCGACTTCAACGAATCTGGTAATACGATCGCCTGATCATAATGCCGGTGGCGCAAGCGGCGACCTAGCTGCCAGCGTAGTCCGAGCGCCAGCTGTCCGTGCCTCGCGGGCAAGAATAGCGATTCGTGCACTTCGGGCATGCGCGCGAGCAAAGGCTCTGTCCACGCGGGAGCGACCACGTCGATTCGCGCGTGGCGCCGGCGGTCTTTAAGCAGTTTAAACAGGCTTTGCGCCATCACCATGTCGCCGATCCACGCTGGACCGATGACAAGGATGTTGTCTGACATATCATCTCACCGCTGACACGTCACGCTGTGGTCATCCTGATTTTCGAGCAGGACTGTTCGGATAGCGGCGTAAAGCGAAAGACGTCGTTTCTGCACGTAATCGAGCTATTGTTCTTCGTCATCCAGCAACACAAAAACTGCGCCACAGTACGGACATCGTTCCTCACCGCTTTTCTCTATGGGAAGGTATACCCGCGGATGGGAGTTCCACAGGCTCATGCCGGGCATGGGGCAATGCAATGGCAGATCGTTACGAGTGATCTCGTAACGCGTCTTATCATTGGGCGTTTTCTCTTCAACCATTCACGACCACAGATGTGGAAACATTCACACCAGCGCTAACCACTCTGGGTTCTGCGAACGCCGTCCGTACACTTGATCAAAATAGAGACCCTGCAACCGTTCCGTGATCGGGCCGCGCCGCCCGGCGCCGATCGTGCGCCCGTCGAGCTCGCGGATGGGGGTAACCTCCGCCGCCGTGCCGGTAAAGAACGCCTCGTCGGCGATATAGATCTCATCACGCGTGATCAGCTTTTCCGTCACCGGATGGCCGATCTCCGCAGCCAGTTTGAAAATGGTATCGCGGGTTATGCCGTCCAGTGCAGATGACAGATCTGGGGTATAAATCTGGCCGTCACGCACAACAAAAATGTTCTCGCCGCTACCTTCCATGACGTAGCCCTGAGCGTCCAGCAACAGCGCCTCATCGCACCCGCAGGCTTGGGCCTCATGTAGCGCCAGTATGGAATTAAAATAATGCCCCGTGGCCTTGGCCCGACACATGGCAGCATTCACGTGGTGGCGCGTATATGACGAGGTCCTCACGCGGATGCCGCTTTCAATATTCTCTTCACCCAGATACGAGCCCCAGTACCAGGCCGCTACCGCGACGTGCACCTTGATGTTGTCGGCGCGCAAACCCATGCCCTCCGACCCATAGAAGCAAATGGGTCTTATGTAGGCGCTGTCAAGACTGTTTTCGCGTACAGCCGCGCACATTGCCTCGTTGATCGCGTCCTTCTCATACGGAATTCGCATACCGAGGATGTGTGCCGAGCGAAACAGGCGATCGGTATGCTCACGCATACGGAAGATCGCCGGACCTTTGTCGGTCTTATAGGCGCGCACCCCCTCGAACACTCCCAACCCGTAATGAAGGCTGTGCGTCAAAACATGCGTGGTCGCCTCACGCCAGGGTACCATCTCCCCGTCGTACCAGATGACACCATCACGATCAGCGAACGACATCTCTCAAACACCTCGGCATAACGACATCAGAACTATCCTGCCGTCAAGTTTAGTCGGCAGACTAAACTCGCTCAAACACGCTTCGCCAGATTTCCGTGACCGCTTCTGGGAACCCCGAAAGCTCGCGCCGACTAATCAAAGCCTTCTGCTCTGTCAACCTCAAGCGGTGCTCGGTGGAAAGATAACAACGATAAGCATCAATCAACACTTGACTGCGGCTCGCATCCAACAAGCCAGTATCGGCAAGGGCTTCTAAGATACTGATGTTATCGGTGTAATCGGCCAATACTGACTGCTCAGCCGCCCACAGCAAGACCCAATATTGGACCATAAATTCGATATCAACGATACCTCCGCGATCGTGCTTCACGTCCAACATCGTCGGATCGCGGTGGGCGTGCGTCGCCGACATCTTATCGCGCATCGCTATTACGTCTTCGCGTAAGCGCTGTGGCTCGCGCCGGGCGCACAGTATCGCCCTGCGAACGTCCGCGAACCCCCGACACAGTTCCGGCTTGCCGGTAATCGCGCGCGCGCGCACGAGTGCCTGGTGCTCCCAGGTCCACGCGCGGTCGCGCTGGTATTCGCGAAATGCCGTCAGCGATGTGACTAGCGGACCCGACTGCCCGCTCGGCCGCAACCGCATGTCAACTTCATATAGGGCACCGGCACGCGTGCGAGCGGTCAAGATGTGGATCAGGCGCTGGCCGAGGCGAGCGAAAAAGACTTCGTTGGCGACGCTGCGCTCGCCGTCGGTCTCCCCACCGGCAGCGCAGGCCTCGTATAGAAAAATCATGTCCAGATCGGAGCTATAACCGAGTTCCAAACTGCCGAGCTTGCCGTAGCCGATGACGGCAAAGCCGGGTACGAACGAACCGTGATCGGCATGGCATATGGGGTCCCCGTGCTTTTGCACCAGTGTAGCGTTTGCCACCGTGAGACTTTGCTCCAGGACGATGTCGGCGATGCAGGCAAGGTGCACGCCCACCTGTTCTGGAGACAGTCCAGGACCGATGTCGGCCGCGGCCACGCGCAAGATATGGCCGTGTCTGAATTCCCGTAGGATCTCCATGTATGATTCGAGGTCATCCTGCGCGACATGGGCGAGACGCTGTCTGAGCTCTTGATCGAGTACAGCACGTGTAGGCGAGGCATACAGACTTACAGGATCAAGCAACTCATCGAGCAAGACCGGGTGCTGACTAATCCAGTCTGCGATCCAGGGGCTGGCCGCACAAAGCCCTACCAGTTGTGACAGCGCGACCGGGTTCTCCACGAGTAGTGCGAAGTAGGCCGACCGCCGTCCAATCGCTTCAACAAGCTTGACTAAGCGAGCCAGTGTCGTGTGTGGGTCCATCGTCTGTCCCGACGCCGCGAGCAGCAGCGGCATGAGGCGGTCCATACGACTGCGGCCCTCGGCGCCGAATGCACTGTAGGCCGGACCGGTACGCAAGCCTTTCAGCAAGCCAAGCACGTCGTCGGTCTTATCGAAGCCATTGTCAGCCAACAGCTTGTTGGCCACGTCTTTGTCCATCAGGCCCAACCATATTGCGGCAAGCCCTTGGTCACCCTCAGGGGTCTGCTCGTCAGTGCGCGCGACAAACAACCGATCAAAATGTTGCTGCACTTTGTGCATGTGGTCCCGCAGGGTCGTCGCGAATGCTCGCCAGTCGGAAAACCCCATTGCCGTAGCTAGACGGATTTGCTCAAGCTGCTCATGCGGAAGCTGATGCGTTTGTCTGTCAGCAATCATCTGCAGACGATTTTCGGTGTTGCGCAGAAATCTGTAGGCGTGGCTTAGGTCGTTTACGACTGCCGCTGTCAGATGACCGCGTTTTGCCAACCGCTCGAGTACCTTGAGGATGCGGCGTTCCTGCAGCGCTGGCTCACGTCCACCGCGGATCAATTGGAACGCTTGACCCATAAACTCGATCTCGCGTATGCCACCAGGTCCGAGCTTGATGTTGTCGCGCATGCCCTTGCGTTGTAGTTCACGATTGATCATGGCCTTCATGTTGCGCAACGCCTGCACCGTGCCGTAATCAAGGTATTTGCGATACACGAATGGCTGTAGTCGACCAAGCAAGGTCGCGCCTGCGCGTTGATCACCAGCCACCACGCGTGCCTTAATTAGAGCGTAGCGTTCCCATTCGCGGCCGTGAGTCTGGTAGTACTGCTCCATGGCGTCGAAGCCGAGCGCCAACGGCCCGCTATTACCATTGGGTCGTAACCTCATATCGACGCGAAAAACAAAACCGTCTCGGGTGGGCTCACTCAAGACATTGATCAGTCGACGTCCGAGTTGGAGAAAGAACTCGTGATTGCTTATGGACTGCTTGCCAGTGGTGTCGCCTTGCTCGGGGTAAGCAAAAATGAGGTCAACGTCGGATGAGAAATTGAGCTCTTGACCGCCAAGCTTACCCAGGCCCAATACGACCATGTGTATGGGATTACGACTGTGCTTGCCAATAGGTTTGCCGTGGCGTTCCAGGGCCGCAGCATAAAGCCAATCGAGTGCGGCATCGATACACTGATCGGCGAGTGCGGACAGGTCCGCCATCACCTCCCTCAGATCCGCCCATCCGGCGAGATCACGCCACGCAATGCGCAGCATCTCGCGGCGCCGCAACGTGCGCAGCTGGTATTTTAGTTCACCCTCATCGGTAGCTTGGGCAGTGAGCCGCTTCATATGCGCAGCGAGTGCGTCATTATCGTACGGCCTGACAAGCTCGCCGCTATCGATGAGCGCGCTCAATAGCTCTGGGTAGCGCGTACAAGTACGGGCGACAAATTCACTGCATGCCCATACTTGTGGAAGCACCCGCAGACAATCCTGAGCCACCGGATTATCCCAACGGAGTTCCGCATTCTCACAGACGCGTTGCCAGTGCTCGCGCACCAGCGTGCGCAGGTCTCCCTGCACATTCGCAAGGGCATTTGCAAAGATTGTCCGTGCTGACTCACTCATTAGTGCCGCGCCTTGAGTAAAAACGGGTGCCACCAAACACACCTACGCCAGTTGCGTGCGGACCACATGCGGACAATATACACGCTCATCACGCTAGGGCTAGAAGCCCATGGCAGCCGCTGGCTTTTTCCCGCAGCAGGGTATAATGGGCGTTCGCGGCGGATCCCGGCGAGGCCAATATCGACCGTACGCCGGCCGGTTAAGGTCGCGAGTGTCCGCTCCCAACGGAACAAATCCGCCATTTGAGCGGAGCCGTTGGCGGCACGCGCAAAGGCACTTGACACCGCGATCATTATTTTTTTCCACCGAGGGGGTAGGCTATGGACAAAAAAGAACTGCTCAAATTCGCCAAGGCAAACGAGGTGGCAATCGTCGACTTGAAGTTCTGCGATTTCCCCGGCCTGTGGCAGCACTTTTCGATACCGACGTCTGGTCTGTCAGAGGAATTGTTCGACGAAGGCATCGGCTACGACGGCTCCAGCATCCGCGGCTTTCAGCGCATTCAAGAGAGCGACATGCTGCTCGTGCCCGATCCGGAATCGGCGTTTCTCGATCCGTTTACGCAGATACCCACACTTAGCATCGTCTGCAATGTGCGGGACCCGGTTACCGGACAGCCCTACTCCAGGGACCCGCGCTTCGTGGCGCAGAAAGCGGAACAATACCTAAAAAGTACCGGGATCGCCGATATCAGTTACTGGGGGCCAGAGATCGAATTTTATATCTTCGACAACGTGCGATTCGACCAGACCTACAATGAGGGCTTCTATCATGTCGATTCGATAGAGGGTTTTTGGAACTCAGGCGACGATTCAAAACAAAACTTGGGATACAAGCCGCGCTATAAGGAAGGCTACTTCCCAGTGCCGCCGATGGATCATATGCAGGATATCCGTTCGGAAATGGTGCAGACCCTGCAGCAGGTCGGCATCGAGGTCGAAGTGCACCATCATGAGGTGGGTACGGCAGGCCAGGCCGAGATCGACATGCGCTATACGAGCCTGACACGTATGGCCGACCAGGTCCTTCTATACAAATATGTTGTCAAGAATGTTGCGTGTAGCCACGGTAAGACCGTCACCATGATGCCGAAACCGATATTCATGGATAACGGTTCCGGCATGCACACGCATCAAAGTCTGTGGAAGAATGGTCAGAACGTGTTCTTCGACGCGAATAACTATGGCCTCATCAGCGATACCGCACGGCACTATATCGGTGGGATTCTGAAGCATGCCGATGCGCTTTGTGCCTTCATTGCGCCGACGACGAATTCCTATCGCCGTCTGGTACCCGGCTATGAGGCGCCGATCAACCTTGTCTACTCCCAGCGTAACCGCAGCGCTTGTGTACGCATCCCGATGTACAGCAGCAGCGAAAAGGCCAAGCGCCTGGAGTTCAGAACCCCCGATCCCAGTGGTAATCCGTACTACGCCTTTACGGCCATGCTGATGGCGGGCCTCGACGGCGTTGAGAACAAGATTGAACCGCCGGAGCCGCTCGATAAGGATCTGTATGATCTCGAGCCCGAGGAGCAGAAGAATGTGAAATCGGTCGTGGGGTCGCTGGACGGCGCATTAGATGCGCTGGAACAGGACCACGAGTTTCTGCTGAAAGGGGATGTGTTCACACAGGACGTCATCGACACGTGGCTCAGCTACAAGCGCGAGCGCGAGGTCGATGCGATTCGATTACGCCCACACCCCTACGAGTTCGCGCTTTATTACGACATCTAGGTGTTCCGGTTTCGAAACCGCACCCGCACGCCTCGCCGCTGGGTGGGGTGTGCGCGTACTGGCGGGTAAATGTACAAGCAGCAATCGCTATCCATGTAAAACGATCGTGAAGCCTATCGTGCCCGAAGCTATTGACGCCTATGCCGCCGCCCACAGCAGCGACCACTCACCGTTACTCGAGGAGCTGCAGGCGTACACCCTGGCGCATTGCAAACAGCCGCAAATGCTCGTCGGTCGGCTCGAGGGCGCGCTGTTGCGACTGCTGGTGAAACTCACCGGTGCGCGTCGAGTGCTTGAGATCGGGCTTTTCACCGGGTACTCGGCCTTGAGTATGGCGGAAGCACTGCCCGACGATGGTGAGCTCATCAGCTGCGATCGAGACCCCGAGACATCCCGAATCGCACAGTCGTTTTTCGACCGCAGCCCCTATGGCCACAAGATCACGATACGCCTCGGTTCAGCGCTCGATACCCTGAAGTCGCTGCCACTGGACAGCGCGTTCGATCTGGCTTTTCTCGATGCCGACAAGAAGAATTCTTGCGCGTATTACGATCTTGTGCTGCCGCGGCTGAAAATCGGTGGTCTGCTGATCACGGATAACGCACTGTGGTCTGGCAACGTGCTTAAACCGAAAGACGACACCGACCACGAGCTCGTCGCCTTTAACGAGCGCGTGCAAAACGATCCGAGCGTTGAGAACGTGCTACTCACCGTGCGCGACGGGGTAATGCTTATTAGAAAAATCAGTGAATCGTGATTCGTTAGTCGTTAACCGTGAGTCGTAGGTCGGAACGGCTGAGTCGACGGCTCACGTTTTACAGTTCACGCCAAAAGAAAAGCCCCGCTTGGGACGGGGCTTTCCTGTCAGATTCCGGGTGGCGGATGGCCTTACAT
>JBHIDJ010000015.1:0-42772 GCA_046760105.1 Acidiferrobacterales bacterium
CGGTAGCTCAGTAGGATAGAGCAGCCGCCTCCTAAGCGGCAGGTCGGACGTTCGAGTCGTCTCCGGGGCGCCAACATAGCGCCTGCGCGCAGTACCTACCGCCGTCCACGGCTTCGCTATGACGAGTATAGTCTCAGCGGCACGGCCAACCCGCAAAGACCTTTGTCGTCATTACCGCCTCTGCGCTGGCTCTGAGGCCCCGAAGAGATAGTTTGCGGGGTCAGTTTGCCCTTATAATCCGCCAACTTTGTAATCGGTTCGCTGTCGTATCGGACTACATCCGTTACTATCCCGAGGAATGAGCGTGCTGGAGGCGATCAATCTTGAGTGCACCCGCGGCGACCGCCCGCTGATCACAGGTCTGTCGTTCAAGCTTGCGGCTGGAGAGTTACTCCATGTCGTCGGTAGCAACGGCAGCGGCAAAACCACGCTGCTGCGTACTTTATGCGGCTTGTCGAGACCAAGCAGGGGTGAGATCCACTGGGGCGGTACGGACATTCACAGACTCGGAGACGAGTACCGAACTCGCCTGAGTTACGTGGGGCACAGCAACGGTATCCAGGGCGAACTGACGCCCGAGGAAAATCTTCGAGCGGCTACGTGCTTGGGTGGAAGCCCTGAGCCTGCAAGAACTGAGCAGGCGCTGGAGCATGTCGGCCTGACACGTTTCGCACACTTGCCGACTAAGGTGTTATCACAAGGCCAGAAGCGGCGTCTCGCACTCGCAAGATTGCTAGTGCTTCCAAAAACGCTCTGGATTTTAGATGAACCGGTGAGCGGCCTTGATTCGCGCTCGGTTGCAGTCATCGAGAATCTGCTCGCCGGGCATCTGGCTGCTGGGCGCATGCTCGTGATCACCTCGCACCAAGAGCTTACCTGGAAAGCCAAGACGATCCACCGTATCAGTCTCGATTCGTGACTTCGCCGAGCTTGATTGCCGCTGCACACTGCGTGTTCATGCGCGACATCACCGTGGCGCTGCGCCGCAGTACCGATGTGCTAACGCCGCTGGTTTTCTTCATCATTGTCGTCAGCCTTTTTCCGTTAGGTGTCGGGCCTGGGCCCAATCTGCTGCGCACCATGGCTCCAGGCGTCATCTGGGTGGCCGCGCTACTGGCAACAATGCTGTCGCTGGGCCGTCTGTTTTCCAATGACTACATGGATGGAACACTCGAGCAGTTAGTTCTCACGCCTCATCCCTTGGCAATCCTGGTACTGGCCAAGGTGCTCGCCCACTGGGTACTTACCGGCCTTCCACTTGTCTTGCTTTCTCCGCTACTGGCGCTGCTGTTGAACCTTGAGCATGAGAACATGTCAATACTGGTTGCGTCTCTGCTGTTGGGTACGCCCGTCCTAAGTCTCGTGGGCAGTGTCGGGGCCGCGCTGACCTTGGGCCTTCGCGGAGGCGGGGTGCTGGTTTCGCTGCTGGTTTTGCCATTGTATACTCCGGTCCTTATTTTTGGCGCGTTGGCCGTTTCAGCCCACGCAACGGGCCTGGATACGGAAGCACATCTGTCCCTGTTGGCGGCCTTCCTGGTACTGGCAACGATCTTTGCCCCTTGGGCGGCGGCAGCCGGCCTGCGGATTTCACTTGATTAATCTTATGTACAAATATGCCTCTCCCCGCAATTTCTACCGTCTCGCCGGACACTTGATTCCCTGGCTGGGTACGTTGACCGTGTTGATGCTCGGGGTCGGTCTGTACCTTGGCCTCTTCGTCGCACCGCCTGACTACCAACAAGGGGAAAGTTATCGCATCATGTTCATACACGCACCAAGCGCCTGGATGTCCATGTTCGTGTATGTGGTGATGGCAGCGGCTGGAGCAGCGGGTTTAGCCTGGAGAACGAAACTAGCCGAAGTGTTAGCGAGCGCCTGTGCACCTATTGGCGCGTCTTTTGCGCTTATCACGCTAGTAACGGGGTCCTTGTGGGGCAAACCCATGTGGGGTGCCTGGTGGGTATGGGATGCTCGCCTAACGTCTGAGCTAATACTTTTGTTTCTTTATATCGGATTTATGACGCTGGAGGCGAGCATTGACGAACCACGGCGCGCTGCGCGCGCAGCCGCTGTGTTAGCGCTGGTTGGCGTGGTTAATATACCGATCATCCATTTTTCCGTCGAATGGTGGAACACATTGCATCAACCGGCGTCTATTGGCATGGAGGGCATTTCGATTCATACAAGTATGCTCATACCACTATTATTAATGGCTCTCGGTTTAAAGCTCTATTTTGTTACTGTTGTCCTCATGCGTATGCGTTATCAAGTCCTGGAGCGAGAACGACATACCCAGTGGGTGGCACAGGTCTTGGCGGCAGAGAAATGAACTGGTCAGAATTCTTCGCCATGGGCGGTTACGGGCTCTACGTGTGGGGCGCCTATGGTTTCGCAGCGGTCATTTTGGTCATAAATGCCATTATCCCGCTATACCGGCGTAGCACGGTCGTCCAACTCTTACGCCAGCTCTCCCGCGCCGAAACAGGACGTTTCAAATGAAACTGCGTCACAAAAGGCTCGCTGTTATCCTCGTTAGCGTGGTGGGACTTTCGGTCGCTGCCCTATTCGCGCTGAATGCATTTCGCAGCAATCTCGTTTTTTTCTACAGTCCCACCGAGATTCTCGAAGGTAAGGCGCCGCAGGAGCGGCCGTTCCGTGTCGGCGGTCTGGTGGAGAAAGGTAGTGTCAGAAAGAACGGAACGAGGGTTAATTTTATCGTGACGGATTTGAATGCGAAGATCGCGGTGCATTATGAGGGAATTCTGCCCGACCTGTTTCGCGAAGGCCAAGGCATAGTTGCACAAGGAAGAATGGTGGCGGGTAACAGATTCATCGCTGACGAGGTCCTCGCCAAGCATGACGAAAACTACATGCCACCGGAAGTGGCCGATGCGCTGGAGCACTCTGCGAAAAAGCCATGAAGAAATTTCTCATACCAATCGGGTTTTTCGCGGCACTCGGCCTGCTCTTCTACTATGCACTTTCACAGATGGAATCCGGCGAGCTGTCACCACGCCGGATCCCCTCGCCTTTGATAAACAAACCCTTCCCGGACTTCACGCTCCCCGTGCTGCGCGATCCGGATCGCCAGGTGTCGTCGGCAGAACTTCGCGGGCGCGTCTACCTGCTTAATGTGTGGGCGTCGTGGTGTGTCGCCTGCAGGATTGAGCATCCGGTGCTCATGGAGATCGCAAAGCAAGACATCGTGCCCATCATCGGGCTGGACTACAAAGACAAGCGCGTTGATGGTTTGGCTTGGCTGGCGGAGCACGGCGACCCCTACAAGATGAGCCTGGTGGACAACAACGGGCGTGTGGGGATCGACCTGGGCGTATACGGGGTACCTGAGACCTTTCTCGTCGATAAACAAGGAATTCTACGTTACAAGCATATCGGACCGATCACCCCCGACATCTTACGAAACACCGTCTTACCGAAGATAAAAGAACTCACGGAAACGGTAGGCCAGGCTAAGGCTGGCTAGCCTTGGGAACCAACGGGGGCTTTATTGCTGCTGCAAGCGTCCCTGCGCCTCCGTAATCGCGTGCGTAAGCTGCGCTGCGATGGGACTGTCGGCGGGCAATAGTGCCTTCAGTTGGCCCCACAAGATCGCTGCCGTTCTGAACTCCCCCTTTTGAAACGCAGCAAGGCCCAGAAACCACAGCGCCCCGGGGTGTGTGGGCTGCAGTTTGTGCAGCCTGCTAAAAAGCTCAAACACCTCCCCCTGGGTGTTCTGTGGGTCTCCCTCGTACAACAGTGCCGCGTACTGCGACAGGATCTCGACATTATCCGGCGCCAACTTATAGGCCGTGGCATAAGCCTTTCTCGAGTCGGCCGGCCGCTGCAGCACCTGATACGAACGACCAAGGCGGGCCCAGCCCACCGCGTCGTCGGGCTGCTCGGCCAAACGTTTCTCCAGACGCGCCACCATCTCCAACACCATCGGAGGAACCTGGGCAGCTTGCTCCACCCGCTGACCGCCCGTAGACATAAGGGCAACGAGCGTCGCCTGATTGTTACCAACAAAGAGAATAGCGGCAATCAACGGCACCGCGACGCCGAGCGCTACGATCAATGGCCAGGGCACGGGCCGCGTGTTGCCATTAGCGCTTTCGCCTGCAGGCGCCGCTTCCAGACCCTCCAAGGCCCGCAACACCTCGGCGAGCTCCGCTTGCAAACGCCGTCGCTCGTCGCTTGCTACCTGTGCGTCTATGCCCTCATCGGCAGACTGCATATCAAGCTCATTTAGCTGCGCTAACAAGCGTTCGCGCACCAAACGTAACTGGTGGTAGTCTTCGCTGGCGCCTTCGTTCACGGTGGAGGCGACCGACCGCAGCAGAAACCATACGGTGCCGACGGCGATCAGTGCGCCTAATACGAGGAGTCCAGTCATGGTTCAGTCTTGTTCACGCGCGTTGCGCACCCGCGTGATGTCATCCTCAGACAGTTCCGGAGGGGGTGGCAAGGGTTGATAGAGGCGGCGCCGCATGAACGCCAAAGCGAACGCCGCAATGGCAAGCAGCACTATTAGTGGCAGCAACCAGACTACGACGCCGGTGCGATCGAACGGCGGTTCGAGCAGAACATAGTTACCATAGCGCTCCACAAAATAGGCGATAATTTCCTCACGCGATCTCCCCGCCTTCAATTGCTCACGGATAATGACGCGCATGTCCCGCGCTAAATCGGCGCTGGATTCAGAAATGGGCTGATTCTGACAAACCGCACAGCGCAACTCTTTGGCGATTTCCAGCATCTGCCGTTCGATTGGGTCCTCGGTGACTTCGGCGGCGAACGCCGGTATCAACACCAAGGCTAACAAAACAACCAAGTGCTTCACGTGTCAGATAGCTTTGCGGGGACTAAATCGGGGCGCACACTAGTGCGACGTTGCAGCCTATAGGCTCGGCTGCTCAAGGCGAAAGCGAGGCCACAGAGGATAACGATGCCGCCCAGCCAGATGAACTGCACGAGCGGGTTGACGAAGGCATGAAAGACCCACTTATCACCGACGCGTTCGTTTATGACGACATAGACATCGCGCAGAGGTGTCGAATGTATACCGGATTCTGTCATCGGTGCTTCCTGGCGCGGATAGGACCGGCGTTCCGGTGTCAGGATGTTGCCGGAGTCTGACAGTGTCAGTTGCGCCTGCAGTGCCTCGTAGTTGTCCTTGCGGAAGGTACGCACCCCATCGAACCGCAGGCGCTCGTTGCCGATCTCCATCACGTCTCCCACCGCCATGGTCACGCTGAGTTCAGACCGAAACAATCCTGATCCCACCAGGCCCAGCGCCATAATCAGTATCCCCAAATGCACCACCATACCGCCATAGTGTCGTCGGTTACCAAGCACCGCCTTGACGGTAGCGCGGCCAATGGTCTCGCTTAGTTGCTGTCGCCGCTGGTTGACCGCGCGCATCAGATCCGTCGCGATCGTACCGAGCACAAAGCCAACAAGCCCGACGGCAACCGGGGCCGTCCAGTGTAATGGGCGAAAGAACACGGCCATAAACATCGCAGCCACACCGCCAAGTATCACCGGAACCATCAGCCGCGCGCGCAGTCGAGCCAAATTCGCCTTGCGCCACGGCAGCAGTGGACCAACACCCATAAGCAGCAACACCACGAGAAAGGTCGGCACCATAACGGCATTGAAGTAAGGCGGGCCCACCGTAATCTTGGCGGCAGTAAACGCCTCCAGGGCCAAGGGGTAAAGCGTCGCCAGTAGGACGGTGGCACAGCCAAACGTGAACATGACATTATTCCACACGAAAACGGATTCACGTGACAACAGAGAGGTGATCGACTCTTGCGCCTGCTGGTGACGACCTTTGACCATAAAGATTGAAAACGAGATCGTCAGTACCGTGGTCATGAAGATCAAAATGTACAAACCGCGCCCGGGGTCGGTGGCGAAGGCATGCACCGATGACAACACCCCTGAGCGCACGAGGAATGTCCCCAGCAGCGACAACGAGAACGTACTGATGACCAGAAAGATGTTCCAGGCGTGTAGCATCCTGCGGTGGTCTTGCACATTTAGCGAATGGATCAGGGCCGTCGCCAACAGCCACGGCATGAAGGAGGCGTTTTCCACTGGGTCCCATGCCCAGTAGCCGCCCCATCCGAGTTCGTGGTAAGCCCACCAGCCGCCCAGCACTATGCCGGTCGTCAGAAAACCCCAGGCGATCAGAGCCCAGCGTCGAATCAGGCCACTCCATAACGTGCTGTTCCAATTGGTGAGCAGCGCTGTCATCGCAAACGCAAACGGCACCGAGAAACCGACGTAACCCAGATACAACATGGGCGGGTGGATTACCATCCCCGGATCCTGCAGCAGTGGATTCAAATCATGACCATCGGCGGGGGCGGGCAGCAGCCGCGCGAACGGACTCGACAGAAACAGAATCAAACCGAAGAAACCCACTACCAACCAACCCTGCACGGCAAGAATGACCGGAAGATGTTCCCGGTAGCGCCGACGGCCGTGGCGAGCAACCATAAAGGTGTAAAATGTCAGAACCCACACCCACAGGTACAACGACCCTTCATGCCCTCCCCATAGAGCTGTCACCTTGTAAAACAGCGGCAGCTGCAAGTTCGAATGCTGTGCCACATAAACGACGGAGAAATTGCCAGTGACAAAGGCGTGAATGAGCGTCAGCGCGCCCACGGTGGTCAGCAAAAATACGGCCGTGGCTGCATTGACAGTGATGCCCGCGAGCGATGGTATGCGAAGCCCACGCGCGGCTAAGGGTGCGAGTCCCTGCACGAGGGCGACGACCATGGCCAGATAGGCAGCGAAATGCCCGACTTCGATCAGATTAAACAGCACGTCCTCTGTCCAGCCATGCCCCTAGTTGCCAGGTGGGTGTCAGTGTTCCGTTGCAGACGTTTGGTGTACAACAACGCTAAAAACTGCGCCGCGACGGCGGCGAGCCGGTATTCTACCTTCGAACGTGCCAACCTACACCTATCGTTGCCTTCCATCGATGAGATACACACGGTGCAATCATACTGTGGGGACGAGGGCCGCGTCCTGTCCGGCTATCGGGTGGCAATGTACGTTTAACGCCGCGGGCACGTATTGATTGGCGGCACGTCCATAGGCTAGCCAAGACCGACTTACTCACAGATGCTGTGGATAATTCTGTGGATAAAGTGCCGCCGGGGTCCGCCCGGGCCATCGCCTTGCGCCTCGTTCTCAGATTGAACATTTTTTATTCAAAGAGAAAAGCAACATTAACTCAAAGAGTTATCGCTATCCCGGAATCCCGGTAGGTCTTTTGCCGCGCGTTGTCAACGCGCCGTCGCCAAGCTGTGCAAAATTCGCTGCTGATCCAGCGAGATACGACGGCCGCGGCGAGGTAAGGCGGTGTCACGAGACGGACTGCATCCGTGGTTGCTGCCCGTGCCAGACTCAATGGGCCGAACGTTTGCTCACCACACGCGCTCCGGTTCGCCGATAAGGCCCGCCCGAGCCCCCGCCCCGAGATGGTGGTGTCCACGGCTCGCGCGCTCAGGCCACACGTCGAAACAGCTGTAGCGCAAGTAGCAAGAACAGAATTATCGGCAGCGTGGCTGCCAAAAACGGCGGCAACCCGCTCAACAGGGCAAGGTGTCCAAACGCCTGATTGAGCACAATGAAGGCGAACCCGAGCATGATCCCGAGCATGATCCGGCGGCCCATGCCCCCGCCGCGCACTTGTTGGAAAACAAATGGAACCGCCAGTAACACCATGACCGCTGTCGCCACCGGCAACAGCGCCTTGTTCCAAAATGCCAACTCGTAACGTCCAGTCTCTTGGCGATTTCGACGCAGATGCTGGATATACCGAAAGAGGTGCCAGGTCGAAAGCGCTTCGGGCCTGACAGCGAACACCTCCACGACGTCGGGCGTCACCCCCGACCTCCAGAGATCGTTCCCGAGCTCGCGGGTGCGCACGCTGTCGTTGTCGATCCAGCTGTATCTGACCGCCTCCAATCGCCACGCGGGCTCGCTCACACCCGCTTCCGCGCTGACAAAGTGGGCGCGCGCCGCCGACGTATGTCGACGGAGTTGGCTCGCCTGATCAAATCGATAGATGTTAACCCGTAGCAAACTCTGATCGGGCAGCACCTCACCAATATTGACAAAATCGTCACCGTCGCGAAGCCACAGCCCAGTGCGTTCGCGATGAAGCCCTATCTCCAAGGCCTCTGCCCTGCCGCGCTGCGCCCAGGTCTCGCTCACAGGCACCACAGTCTCGCCGATCAATATCCCCAACAGAACGAACACCAACCCTATTTTCATCACCGCGCCGACGATACGCGCCAGCGATATCCCCGCGGCCCGCATGGCAGTCAGTTCAGAGCCAACAGCAAGCCATGCCAAGCCGAAAATAGCCCCCAGCAGCGCCGCCACCGGAAAGAGTGCGTAGAGCCACCCCGGTAAACTGAGCGTGACGTACTTGACGATCTCATAAAGGCCGAAGTGGCCTTTGCCAAAATCCTTAAGTGCATCGATGAGGCTGAAAAATGCGAACAACGCAAGAAGGATAGCGAACACCAGGAGTGTGCTCAGAAAAACGGTGCGTCCGATATGACGGTCTAGGCGCGTGAGCAGGTTCATTGGCGAACAAGTTTCGGCAGCGAAAACAGCGGCTTGTTCTGCACCCGCCGTGCGAGAAGATAGACACCCACGATGCCAACAGCGGCATGTACCCACCACAGCCCGAGTGCCAGCGGCACGCGACCATCCTTGAGCAGCGTTTCGCCGATTCCTATCAGGTTGGTATAGATAAAATAAACCAAGATGGCAGCGAAAAAATTGGCCACACGTCCTCTACGAGCGTCCGTATGCGCCAGCACGAAGGCGAATATCGCGAGCACCAACACGCTGATGGGCTTAGCCAAGCGCCAGTGCCATTCCGCAATATGGCGACGGTTGCCCGAGCCTAACAACATAGACGTTGGCAACCCATCAAGAGGTGGCGCTTGCGTTGTCGCATCTTTTGGCTCCAGCCGCGTGGTGTAGCTGGTAAAGTTAACAATCCGGTAGTCGGGCTCTCCCGCGGTCCCCTCATAGAGCGAACCGTTCTCGAGCACCAGAAACTCCTCGCCCGTGCTCGAATCGGTAACCTGACGGCCCCGGCTGGCGACGAGAACATTTTGCGTGGGTGAGAGGCTATCGCTGACAAACACATTTTCTAGAATGGCTTTTCGTCGGATTTTTTCGACATAAAGGATACGTCCGCTGCGACGTAGTTCGATGAACACACCGGGTGCAATCGCGCTGATTTCCGTCTCATTCTCGGCCTTGTTCTTAATCTGCTCGCTCTCGGTACTGGCCCACGGCGAAACATAGAGAGCAAGTACGGCAACAAGGATGGAGAAACACAGAGCGAGCTGTATCAGCGGGCGTGAGATGGATCCCAGTCCGATACCGGATGCCGCAAGTACGGTCATTTCATTATCGCGGTACCAGCGCCCCACCGTGAGAAGCACGCCGACAAACAGGGCCAGCGGAAACAAAATATCGAGGCTACCCAAAAGCTCAAGCCCCAACAGCTTAAACACCACATCGCTGGAGTGCTCTCCACCCGCCGCCTGGCCGAGCAGCTTTGTAAGGCCCAAAATCGCAAACAAGGCACCCAGCACCAGGCCCACCGCCAGGCTTGTGAGCGTCGCTTCACGATAGAATGCGCGTTTAATGATCACGCCCTTAACTTCGCTTTATCTTTGACAAAAACCGGGAAAACATTGGAAAATGGTGTTTTAAGGGTGTGTTTGAACACAAGCCCCTCAAATTGGACGACTAGCGGTGTGTCGCAACTGCAAGGATTTGATTGCTAAAGGAATCTTCTGCGCCATGTCTTCAAAAATATATCACATCTTAACGCAAACTCGTTGACGGCGCCGGAAATCGGCATGGAATTTATCGCCAAGAGCGGCAGCCCAGAAAAACAGCGTAGCGCCTGCATCGTGGTGGGAGTGTTCGATTCGCGAAAGCTTTCGGCTCGCGCCCGACAGATCGATCAGGCTTGCGCGGGGATGATTTCGAGCATCCTACGCCGGGGCGACCTGGAGGGTAAGCTCGGCCAGACTCTCTTGTTGCACAACGTGCCAAACATGCCCTGCGAGCGCGTTCTGTTGGTGGGTTGCGGAAAAGAACGGGAATTCAACGAACGACACTATCGCGAGACCAACGTCAAAGCTGCCCGCCTGCTTAACGACACCGGCTCCACTGAAATGACAACGTATCTGACCGAGTTAGAGATCAAAGGGCGCAATATTGCCTGGAAGGTACGCCAGGCCGTACTCGCCGTCGAGGACGCGTTGTACTGCTTCGACCAGCTCAAAAGTAACCCGGGTAATCCCCGCCGGCCGTTGCGCAAGGTGGTGCTCGCGGTCCCTAAGCGCAGCGACATCGCCGCGGCTGAACAAGCGATTAAAGAAGGCAAGGCGATAGGTGCTGGCGTGGCACTGACCAAAAATCTCGGCAATCTCCCCGGTAATATCTGCACACCGAGCTACCTCGCGGACCAGGCGACAGAATTGGGAAACCAATTTGGCGTCAAGACCACGGTGCTAGAGCAGACGGACATAGAAAAACTGGGTATGGGGGCATTGCTTTCCGTTGCGCGCGGAAGCCGCCAGCCGCCGAAGTTCACGATTATCGAATACCAGGGTGGGGAGGCGAGCGAACCGCCCATCGCCTTGGTCGGCAAGGGCATCACCTTCGATTCGGGCGGCATTTCCATCAAGCCGGCAGCCCACATGGATGAGATGAAGTTCGACATGTGCGGTGCGGCCAGTGCCCTCGGGACTTTCAAGGCAGTGGCAGAGCTGCGATTGCCCATAAACCTCGTTGTAATCGCCCCTAGCGCCGAGAACATGCCCGGCGATGATGCCAATAAACCGGGTGACATCGTCACGAGCATGTCTGGCCAGACTGTCGAGGTACTGAATACGGACGCCGAGGGGCGTCTGATTCTCTGTGACGCGCTCACCTATGCCGAGCGCTTCAAACCAGCAGCGGTGATCGACGTCGCGACCTTGACCGGTGCTTGTGTGATCGCACTGGGGGGACAGGCCACCGGGCTCTTGAGTAATCATGAGCCGCTCGCGCGCGAGCTGCTAAATGCTGGAAAAGAGAGTCATGACCGCGCATGGCAGCTTCCGCTTTGGGATGAGTACCAGAAACAACTGGATACGAATTTCGCCGACGTAGCCAATGTCGGTGGGCGTGCAGCGGGCACGATTACGGCCGCCTGTTTCCTCTCGCGGTTTGCCAAAAAATTCAAGTGGGCGCACCTAGACATCGCCGGCACGGCATGGAACAGCGGAAAGGAAAAGGGCGCCACCGGTCGCCCGGTGCCGCTGCTAACCCAGTTTCTCATAAACCGGAGCCGCGACCGCTCTCCTATACAGGCGGCGACAACATGACCCGCATCGACTTCTACCTGACACGTGATTCGGGGGCGCACGACAAGAACACGGCGGTCTGCAAGCTAACCCACAAGGCCTTTCGACTCGGGCACGAAATCTATATCCTTGCTGCCGATCCGGACGAATCCGCGCAACTGGATCGGTTACTTTGGACCTTTAATCCGGGTAGCTTCATTCCGCACGGACTCAACGGGATGGAGGTGGGCCCCGATGTGCCAGTGATCGTTGGTAGTGGCGAACCACCAGAAAACTGCCGCGATGTGCTAATCTCGTTGACAGAGGCTGTACCGGATTTCTTTAGCCGCTTTAGCCGAGTGGTCGACATCGTCAGTCCGACGACCGAGGCAAAACGACAAGCGCGTGAACGATTTCGTTTTTATCGCGAGCGAGGATACCCGCTACAAACGCATAATCTTTAAGAGGACTGCCGTGGTTGGCAACGGTTCATCATGACCGAGGTTAACGACAAACAAAAGCATAAGCCTTCGCCGAAGCACACGCTCGAAGAGGTCCGCAAATCCCTCGAGGACCTGGTTCGAAATCAGCTCGACGACGCTGCTGCTGACACCGATCAGGTCGACGCCCCCGAGCCCGATCAGCCGGCGAACCAAGCCGCTAGTACGCCAACAGGATCGGTGCCGCTCAGGAGCCGACACCGGCGACATCGACCGGAAACCGCTGGCCTGGACACTGATCAGGTGTTGACGTCGCTGAAAGATCTGCTCGGCAGTGAACTGGGTGATGTGCAAGACGATCAAGCCACCGCTGCGCCGGGTGCCGGTGAGGTGAGCCCGCTCGGTTATACCGCCGATGAACCCGAACTGCCTTTCCCCGAGGGCCTCGCCGAGGCCCCGTCCGATACGACGGCAGAGATCCTGGAGACGGCCGATCGCGATGACGCCACGCATGCCCTTACAACCGACAAAAAAGAGATGGACAGCGCCCCAATGTTGCCTGACTCCGGCGAGACTGATTCGGCGGGAGCAGCGAGCGTAGACGACATCGAGGTGGGAGCGCTAGAGGCGCAAGCGGCACCCGAGATCGATGCGTCGGTAGACATCAGCGCTACGGTAGACGCGGACGCGCACGGCGCGACGCCGGGAGCACCGGCATGGCCTACGGCGGCGGACAGTGGGGCACCTGAAATGTCAGCAGACGAGGCTATGGGCGACGAGTCAACGATCGATGAGAGTCCCGCGTTGCCCGAAGATCGTGCCCCTCCAGGCGACGAGGCCGAAGAAATCACCCTGGTGGAGGCACCCGCTGCCGATCTTGACACGCCACCGCCGTCGACAAGCATCGGCGACATGGATGGCGGAGCGTCGGAGGCACTGGAACTCGAAGGCCCGGTCGCGACACCACCCGCCGCTGGTGACGAGGTGAAATCATCAGAGTCAAGCGAAGACACTCCCTCGCCGGCCGCTACCAGGAACGGCGCACTGCCGCTACACACGCGGGCGGCGACAGCCATCGAACCCACGGGGACCAAGGCGCCGGATTCCGAGACGCCAATCGCGTCCGCAACGGAGGCTCACCACGAGGAACCCAGCCAACCGGAACTCCCTGCGAGCGCAGCGCCGCCCGAGATTATTGCCATCTCATCTCCCGCCAGTGTCCAGCAGGCATTCATCTTCGAAGACCCTGTACTCACTGCAACCTGGCACACGTCTCAAATCCAGGTGGCGAGCGAGCATAGCGACATGACCGAGCGCGACGAGACAGCCCGCGCTGCCGCGAGCGAAGCCCCTGAGTCGGACGGCCCCGAAGCGGCTCGTCAACCCGACGATTCCGAACTAGTCTTAGAGGAAGGGGAGGCTGACGCAGAAGCTGCTGTCGCCTCGTCTTTGGAGCCTGAGGAACCAGCCTCGATTGAAGTAACGGCACCACTGGTCGACGACGCGAGTGCTGCCGGTGGAATCGAGGTCTCCGAAAGCGTGAGTAGCGATCTGAACCCCGTGGACGACGAATCGATCGCGGGCGACGACAGCTTTGAATACACAGAAGATGTGACGGCAACCTTGAATTCCATGGATGCACTCGAGATCCCCGGCGGGGAGCAACTGTCGGCCGAACTGACAAAGCCAAAGCCGACACCAGCGTCTGACGCCACCCCGGAGGATGCGCTCGTAGTGGAACCCTCGACCGAGCCTACCGAAATCACCGAATCGCTGGAGCCGGACGAATTGGCGAAGCCAAAGCCGACACCAGCGTCTGATGCCACCCCGGAGGATGCGCTCGTAGTGGAGCCCTCGAGCGAGCCTAGCGAAATCACCGAATCGCTGGAGCTCGAGGAGCCGGTGACGCCCGCACCCGCCAACGAGCCAGAAAGGCCAGCAGGCCAGACTCCGGACCTAGGCGCCCAGACATCGGATACAGACTCGGATACCGGTGAGGAGACCCACATAGCCGCCGCGCCCAGCGGTAGCACGGCGAAAAAGGTGCTGACCGCGGTGGTGGACGCCCAGGACGAATCCTTGAACATACCCAGCGTCGACTTCAATGACGATCTATCCGTCGGTGATGAGGACAGCGACGCGCGTGAACCGTCCGTCAGCATGGACGAGCAATCTCGGAAACCGGAACCGGCGTCAGCCGAAAACGTACTGCTGGTTAAACCGGGCGAGCCCGAGCAAACCGTGGATTCCGAATTCGTTGAACTCGGGGACCCGATCGCCAAAACCGGGAAGCCTGCAAAGACCCCGGGTGCCACGCTGGAGGATTCCATCCGCGCCCGCGCCCAATCCACAAAATCCGCGTCCGCGCGCTTTGGTCAGGACAGAAAGACGGAGCATACCGGACGTGCGCGCAAGTCCGCCGTGGGTAGCATTCCCGTGTTGCGCGACGTTGTGGCGCAACCTCAATTTGAGCCGACGACCGAGCAGCAGAAAAAAAGGCCGGTTTCACCGACAGGTGATAAGGCCGCTGACAAACGCGCGCTCGAAAAGAAGGCGGTGCGGCTTAAAAGCAATAAGCCACGGAAAGCCGCTCGCGGTGTCGCGCGTAACATGGCGGTACAGGTAATTGCGAAGCTCAATATGGAATTGCGCAAGTGCGGTGAACGAGCCCTGAGCCCGGCCATCATTGACCGACTGCAGTTGTTGCTGCGCGAAGCGCTGGAACAGCAGACAGCAAATAGGGACAATAACCGCAACAAGAAATAGCCGACATCAGGAAGATGCGTATCGTTATGGGCGGGAAAGGTGGTTGGCCTTTCCCGCTTTTTTTTGAGAAATCGTGACCAATGAACCGCAAGAGGTTCGATAAAACCTACAATCCGCACAGCTTAGAGGAGCGGATCTATAAAACTTGGGAGGCTGGAGGTTACTTCGCCCCGAGCAGTGCGGGCCCCGCTTATTGCATCATGATCCCACCGCCCAACGTTACGGGCAGCCTGCATATGGGTCATGCGTTTCAAGACACATTGATGGATGCCCTCATCCGCTACCACCGCATGCGTGGCGACAATACCCTGTGGCAGGCCGGCACCGACCACGCCGGCATCGCGACACAAATGGTCGTTGAACGGATGCTTGAGGGCGAAGGTAAGTCACGCCACGATTTGGGGCGCAAGGCCTTTGTCAAACGCGTATGGAAATGGAAAGAGCAGTCTGGCGGCAGGATCACGGAACAGTTGCGGCGCATGGGTGCCTCGCTCGACTGGTCGCGCGAACGCTTTACCATGAATCCGGATCTGTCGCGCGCAGTTACCGAGGTGTTCGTGCGGCTGCACGACGAGGACCTTATCTATCGCGGAAAACGCCTGGTTAACTGGGACCCGGTGCTGCACACAGCGGTCTCCGACCTGGAGGTAATCTCCGAGGAAGAAGACGGCCACCTCTGGTACATACGTTATCCGCTAGTAGGTCGCCCGGGACATCTGGTGGTCGCGACCACGCGTCCGGAAACGATGTTGGGCGACGCTGCCGTAGCCGTGCACCCTGAGGATGAGCGTTATCGTGCACTGCTAGGCTCGCTGGTGGAGCTTCCCTTAACCGGGCGCGAGATTCCCATCATTGCAGACGAGTACGTCGATGCTGAGTTCGGTACCGGTTGTCTCAAGATTACTCCCGCCCATGATTTCAATGACTACGATGTCTGGCTGCGCCACAATGAAAAGCCCGAGCTCAAGGCGGTGCCGCTGAACGGATTGATCAACATCTTTACCGTCGACGCTCGAATCAAAGCGAGCGACCACGACGATTTCAGCTGGGGACATCGCGCGCCGGACGCGCGCGGCGTCGTGCACGCAGACGAAGAGCTGGCGGGGGTGGCGACATACCGGCTGATGCCCGAAGCGTATCGCGGCCTAGATCGCTTCGAGGCCCGAGCACGCGTTGTCGACGACCTGAAGTCGAACGGCCTGCTGGAGAAGGTAGAATCCTACAAGTTCATGGTGCCGCGGGGCGATCGCACGAACGCGGTGATCGAGCCGTTTCTGACGGATCAGTGGTACGTCAAAGCAGGCCCGCTGGCAGAACCTGCCATCAAGGCCGTGGAGGACGGCCGAATCAAGTTCGTACCCCGCCAGTGGGAGAAGACCTACTTTGAATGGATGCACAATATCCAGGACTGGTGCATCTCGCGCCAGCTCTGGTGGGGACACCAAATTCCTGCCTGGTACGACGATGCCGGAAATACCTACGTCGGAATTGACGAAGACACGGTGCGCCGCAAATACGGCCTCGACGCAGGCGTGAGGCTCGATCAAGATCCAGATGTGCTGGACACGTGGTTCTCCTCCGCTTTGTGGCCATTCTCTACGCTCCACTGGCCTAGGTCGACACCTGAGCTCAAAACCTTTTATCCCACCAGCGTACTGGTCACCGGTTTTGACATCATCTTTTTCTGGGTTGCACGCATGATCATGATGGGGCTTAAGTTCATGCGGGATGTGCCTTTTCACGAAGTCTACGTGCATGGCTTAGTGCGTGATGCACACGGCGAGAAGATGTCGAAGTCCAAAGGAAACATCCTGGACCCACTGGATCTCATCGACGGAATTGACCTAGAAACCTTGGTGCAGAATCGCACCACAGGACTCATGCAGCCAGCCATGGCCCCCAAGATCGAACAGGCAACGCGCAAGGAGTTTCCAGATGGTATCCCGGCCTACGGTACCGATGCGCTTCGCTTTACGTTCGCCAGCCTCGCCACCCAAGGTCGAGGCATAAACTTCGATACGGGACGCATTCAAGGATATCGCAACTTCTGCAACAAGCTCTGGAATGCAGCACGCTACGTGTTAATGAACACAGACGGACACGATTGCGGCCAGGAGGGCGCAGAGGTCGTGTTGAACGACGCCGACCGTTGGATCATCTCGCGTCTGCAACAAGTTGAAGCCGATGTCGCGTCGGCGATCAAAGGCTATCGATTTGATCTCATGGCCAATACGCTTTACGGCTTCACCTGGGACGAGTACTGCAGCTGGTACCTGGAGCTGTCCAAGGTGACGCTCAACGACCTCAAGAGCCCGCCGGCAACGCTGCGGGGTACCCGTCGCACGCTGGTGCGCGTGCTGGAAACCTTGCTGCGTCTGCTGCATCCGATCATGCCTTTTATCACCGAAGAGATCTGGCAGGAAATCGCTCCCTTGGCGGGCAAACAGGGTGAGACCATTATGTCGCAGCCCTACCCCGAGCCGGAACCAGCTAAAATCGACGAGCAGGCAATGGCGCAGATGCAGTGGGTCATCGACGTGACCACCGGTGTGCGCAATATACGGGGCGAAATGGACATCACCCCCGGTAGGCGCCTACCGGCGTTGCTGCAGGACGGCACGGATGACGACCGTCAGCGTCTCAAGACCAGTGCCAACTACATTATTTCACTTGCGGGGTTGGAGTCTCTCGACTGGCTTGAACCAGGCAATCCAGCCGAGGAATCGGCGACTGCCCTTGTCGGCAACATGAAAGTCCTCGTACCACTGGGATCAGTCATCGACAAGAGGGCAGAAGCACAACGGCTCACGCGCGAGCGGCAGAAGGTACGGGAAAACCTCGAGCGCGCCCGCAGCAAGCTTGCCAATCCGAGCTTCGTAGAACGGGCCCCACAGAACATCGTCGAGCAGGAACGCCAGCGTGTCAGCGAATTCGAAGCGGCGTTGCAAAAGCTTGACGCGCAGCTGGAAAAAATTCGTTCGCTATAAAAAAGTGGAAAGTAGCAAGAAATCACATTCAAGTTACAAGCGACAAGATACAAGTAACAAGCTCAAAGAAGTCCAGTTTCGAAAACGAAATACCAGATAATTAAATGTGTCTGCTTGTATCTTGTATCTTTGAACTTGTATATGCCCTTATTTGCTATTTGCCACTTATTACTCGTTTTATACGTTCATTTGGACGCTTAGGTCTCGGGCTAAAACGAGTGCGTCTTCCCGTCCGCGTCGTGCTGGATAATAGTTCTTGCGCAAACCGATCTCGTTGAAACCCAATCGCGTATAAAGCCGATACGCGGCATCGTTTGATACCCTTACCTCAAGCAGCGCTACGCCAACGTCCTTGTGGTGCGCAACCCCCAACAAATGACCAATCAGCTTGGTACCCAAGCTGTGGTTTCGGTATTGCGGATGGATACAGATGTTGAGCAGGTGACATTCACCGGTCACCACCGACATTATCCCGTAGCCAAGCAGGCCAGGGCCGTTGTCGTACACGCGACAGTAGTAACCCGCCCGCAAACAGTCGCGGAAGATCGCTTCGGTCCAAGGGAACTCATAGGACGCGTGCTCGATCGCCATGACTGCACGCAGGTCGGCTTCCCGCATCGCGCGAAGCGCTGGCAGCGACTGTGAGATGACGGCACTCACAGCTCGCCCACGATGGACCTGGCGAGGCACAAGTCATCCCACGCCTTGCGCTTATCCAAGGGGGAACGCAACAAATAAGCTGGATGATAGGTTGCGACCAACGGGATCGTATGATAGCTAAAACGGCGACCACGCAGTCTGCTCAAGGGCAAGTCGGTCTTTAGCAGGCTGTGGGCGGCATGGCGGCCAAGGGCGAGAATGATGCGTGGGCTAATTAATTCGATCTGCCGCAAAAGATACGGCTCGCAGCACTCGACCTCTTCGATCTGTGGATCGCGGTTGTTCGGCGGGCGGCATTTCAAGACGTTGGCGATATAGACATCCTCGCGCTTCAACCCGATCGCAGACAACATGGCGTTGAGCAACTGGCCCGCGCGCCCGACAAATGGCTCCCCTTGACGATCCTCTTCCAAACCCGGGGCCTCGCCCACAAACATCCAGTCGGCATCGTGGCAGCCTACACCGAACACAGTTTGCGTGCGTGATTTATGCAAAGGGCATTTAACACACTCGCGCACGACATTCCGCAGCGCATCCCAGTCCAGAGAAACAACGTCTGGCGTCGTCGCGGAAGAAGAGGTCTGCAATGAAGTGGGAGTCGCCCCAAGGCTTTGGGTCTCGGCAGATGAGTCCACAGCGGTGGTAGTTTCATCCGCTGTCGGAGCACGCTTCCCCGATCTTGGCTCAGCCACACGCGACTCCCATAGGTCGATCCCCATGGCCTCAAGGTATTGCCTGCGCACCGCCTCGCGACGATCCATGGCACTAGCATACCGGGCGATAGTGGCAATACAAACCCCCCCTTCCCCACCTTCCTCGCTGACCTCCCCGATGCAGGGGGGAGGGAAACAGTAGCGAGGCTGCGCGAGGCATTTAAACGTTAAATGTGCCTAGACCTTAAACACACTCGGCCTATGTGCTAGGCATGCTGTGACTTCGTTGCTATGATGTATTTCCCGTTCACTCCTGGGCACCTACCATGAAAGCTAAACTCAAGACGTTTATCTTCGGCCTGCTCATCGGGGTGCTTATTTCCTTTCCGCTGGGCATAAACTTTGGTCGAGGTGCAGCCCTATTTAGTAATCCGTTTGCGGAGCGTGACGTCCAGCAGGAACTCGGCGAAAGAATGAAGGAAGGGACCGGGAAGGTGGCCGAAAAGGTTAAGGAAGGGACCGAGAAGATGCTGGAGGATGCGAAGGAAAAGATTCACGAAGTCACTAAACCGGCAGAATAACCAAAATAAAGGGCGCACATGGGCGCCCTTCTTTTGCCTCGTCGTCGCGTTCCCCTATATCGGTTGGCCTGACTGCGGATGGGTGCGCACGGTTGGTGACTCGAGCTTATTCAACGCGTTCACATAGGCCTTCGCCGAGGCGATCACGATATCGGTATCCGCCCCGTGGCCGTTGACGATGCGACCAGCCTTCTCTAAGCGTACCGTCACTTCCCCCTGCGAGTCTGTACCGCTCGTAATGTTGCTGACCGAATAGAGCTGAAGCTCGCTGCCACTCCGGACGACGCTGTCAATCGCCTTATAGGCGGCGTCCACCGGTCCGCTCCCTTCCGCACTGGCCTGCTTTTCCTCACCGTTTACGGTGAGCGCAACCGAGGCGTGTGGGGTCTCACCGGTCTGGATAGAAACCTTGAGTGACACAAGCCTTAAATGCTCATCGGCGTGCTCAAGTCCTTCCGCCGTCACCAGCGCTTGCAGGTCTTCGTCAAAGATCTCATGCTTCTTATCAGCCAAGTCCTTGAATCGGGAAAACGCCGAATTGAGCTGTTCCTCGGTCTTGAATTCGATACCGAGTGCTGCGAGACGCTGGCGGAAGGCGTTGCGTCCGGAATGCTTCCCCAGCACCATGCGGTTCGCTGCCCAGCCCACATCTTCGGCGCGCATGATTTCATACGTTTCACGCTTCTTGATCACCCCGTCTTGGTGAATGCCCGCTTCATGGGCAAAGGCGTTAGCCCCGACGATGGCCTTGTTGGGCTGCACCGGGAAGCCCGTGATGTTCGATACCAGGCGGCTTGCAGGCACGATTTGGGTGCTGTCGATGCGGGTATCACAGGGAAACACATCCTGACGCGTGCGAACCGCCATGACGATCTCTTCCAGCGATGCATTGCCAGCACGCTCACCGAGACCATTGATGGTGCACTCCACTTGACGCGCCCCTTGCGTCACCGCAGCCAGCGAATTGGCGACCGCAAGCCCCAAGTCGTTGTGGCAATGTACCGACCACACCGCCTTGTCAGAGTTGGGGACACGTTCCATCAATTCAGCAATGAGCGCGCCGAATTGATCCGGTAGGTTATAGCCGACAGTATCGGGGATATTGACCGTCCCCGCACCGGCATCGATCGCCGCCTCCAGCACCCGGCAAAGAAAATCAGTTTCCGAGCGCCCCGCATCCTCGGGCGAAAATTCCACATCCTCGGCATAACGCCGTGCCCGCTTGACCGCTAATATGGCGTGTTCCACCACTTCGTCGGGCTGCATGCGCAGTTTATCTCGCATGTGGATGGGTGAGGTAGCGATAAACGTATGGATACGTCCGGACCTCGCTGGCTTAATGGCCTCACCGGCCCGGTCGATGTCACCTCCCACAGCTCGCGCTAATGCGCAGACGGTGCTATCGGTCACAGTCTCAGCCACCGTTTTAACGGCCTCGAGGTCACCGGGGCTCGCCGCAGGAAATCCCGCCTCGATGATATCCACCTGCATCTTCTCCAAGACCTTAGCGATGCGCACCTTCTCGTCGCGTGTCATCGACGCGCCCGGGCTCTGTTCCCCGTCGCGCAAGGTGGTATCGAAAATTATCAAGTGTTCGCTCATGTTGTGTCCTCTCCACCAATGGGCATGACTCCAGCAGGAACCAGCCTACAGACTTTATACAAAACCAACGAGTTGAATGAGATGTAGAGTATTGTGCGCCTAGCGGCGCAGCAGCAGGGCAAGCAGAAGGAAGGAATGAGTGGACGAACCGAGGCCGTCAGCGAGGACGCGTGGCCATATCTGTGTAGCGTTTACCATTGTGATTCAGTCCGTTCGCACTCGGGTACACTGTCTGTACCGGATGTCAATAGTAAACCGTCGTGCCGCAAAATTCAAAGCCTTTTCGGCTGTTCTGTCCGCCGCTGCGTGTGCGCGGCCCGCCTAACTTGCAGCCGCCTCCAACCCGCGGCAACCGGCCCGGACGCTGCATACGCGAGAAAAGCGATGAACAACACCTGCGGTGGATCCAGGAATACGAGCACAAAAACCAGCGGCACCACCAACACCGCCATAAACGGTACCCGTCCCTTGAGATCCAGGTCCTTAAAGCTGCGGTAGCGGATATTGCTGACCATGAGGCCCCCCGCCAGCACCGTGACAATCATGGCTACAATACTGATCTCTTTGCCTGGCACACCGTAACTGTGCAGGACCCAGACAAAGGCCATGAGTAGGCCGGCGGCCGCTGGGATCGGCAATCCCTGGAAATAACGTTTGTCCTGCGATGCTAGTTGGGTATTGAAACGGGCCAATCGCAGGGCACCACAGGCAGCGTAAACGAAGGCTGCGAGCCAGCCGAGTTTGCCCATACCCGACAACGCCCATTCGTACATCACCAGTGCGGGGGTCAAACCGAACGACACTACATCCACCAGACTGTCATACTCGGCCCCGAAATCGCTTTCCGTGCGCGTCCAACGCGCCACCCGTCCATCCAGCGCATCCATGATCATGGCAATGAACACCGCGAGTGGCGCATAATCGAAATTACCGTTCATCGCTTGGACGATGGCAAAGAAGCCAGCAAAAAGGCCGGCCGTCGTGAACAGATTGGGCAGGATATAAATGCCCTTGCGCCGCTCCTCTCCGGACCTTTTCTGGCGTCTTTTACGAAACGCTTTCGCTTTCATGATTCAATGGACGAGACACGCAATAATGTCACTGCCCGCTTTAACCTTGTCGCCCAGGGAGGCCTTAATCTGGCTATTCGCAGGTATATAAACATCAACACGCGACCCGAAGCGAATAAAGCCATAACGCTCACCCTGGGCAATACGTTCACCAGGCTGCTTATCACAGAGTATACGTCGGGCGAGCAGCCCGGCAACCTGTACGACAACGACATCGTCGCCTTCGTCGGTCTGAATCCAGAGGGCATTGCGCTCATTGTGATCTGATGCCTTTTCGAGCGCGGCATTGAAGAAACTGCCGGGGTGGTGCCAACGTTCCATGACCTTGCCCTCGGTGGGACTTCGATTCACGTGGGCGTTGAAAACGTTCATGAAAACACTCACGCGTCTTGCCGGACGTTTCAGGTAAGGGTCGTGCGCATCACCCACTGTGACCACTCGCCCATCGGCTGGGCACACGATGCCGAGCGGCGCCGCCGGAATGCTTCGAGGGGGGTCACGGAAGAACTGTAGAACAAATACGAAGACAAGCCACAGCGGCAACGCCCATAGCCAACCCAGATTGTAATGCACAATAAGCGCCGCCGCCCCGGTAACGGCAATGTGCACCCAACCCTCACGGGCTAGGATTGGCTGCCTGCCCTTAGCCATGTAATTCGAACTGGCTCAAATCGTCAGGCGTTTTAGTTCTTCTCCTTATCGACGAGCTTGTTCGCCTTGATCCAGGGCATCATTTCACGTAGGCGCGCGCCTACCTCCTCGACCGGATGCTGGGCCGCCTTGGCGCGCAGCTCCGAGAAGCGCTTGCCACCGGTGTCGTTCTCTGCCATCCATTCGCGCGCGAACTCCCCAGACTGAATATCCTTGAGGATCCTTTTCATCTCCATCTTGGTTTGTTGGTTGACCACGCGTGGGCCGCGCGTCAGGTCACCATACTCGGCGGTATTGGATATTGAGTAACGCATGTCCTGGATACCGCCTTCGTACATCAGATCGACGATTAGCTTCAATTCGTGCAGACATTCGAAATACGCCATCTCCGGTGCATAACCCGCCTCCGTTAGCGTCTCGTAACCCGCCTGTGCCAACGAGGTCAGGCCGCCACAAAGTACCGTCTGCTCGCCGAACAGATCCGTCTCGGTCTCTTCCCGGAAAGTGGTCTCTATAATTCCGGCGCGACCGGCACCGATAGCGGCGGCATAGGAAATGCCCAGCTCACGCGCCTTGCCGGAGGCATCCTGCTTCACGGCTACCAGGGACGGTATCCCGCCACCCTCGCGATAAGTAGAACGCAGCAGGTGGCCCGGGCCTTTCGGGGCCACCATGAACACGTCCAGGTCCGCGCGTGGCTCAATGAACCCAAAGTGGATGTTGAAACCATGCGCAAACGCAAGTGCCGATCCCTGCTTTAAGTTGGGCTCCACATGTTCCCTATAAATCGCTGCTTGCCTTTCGTCCGGCGTCAATATCATGGTTACATCAACGCCGCTCACGGCTTCTCCCACGCTCTTTACAGGCAGTCCAGCCTTTTCGGCCTTCGGCCACGACCCTGATCCTTCCCTGAGTCCGACGACCACATCGACGCCGGTGTCTTTAAGATTAAGGGCGTGAGCATGCCCTTGCGAGCCGTAGCCGATAATCGCAACCTTCCTGCCCTGGATAATCGAAATATCAGCGTCTTTGTCGTAATAGACTTTCATCACACGATAACCACGGTTCTTGTATCCGGTCTCAGGCCTTCATGCCCCTTTCACCGCGCGCGATCCCGGAGACCCCGGTGCGTGCGACCTCGACAATGCCAACCCCGCGGATAGCCTCGATAAATGCATCCAGCTTGTCCCCGGGTCCGGTCAGCTCTATGGCGTAGGTCGTCTCCGTCACGTCGATGATGCGGCCGCGGAAGATGTCCACCAGACGCTTGACTTCATCGCGTGAGTCGCCGACCGCACGAACCTTGGCCAGCATCATCTCCCGTTCGATATGACGCCCTTCCGTCAAATCGGTGAGCTTCACCACGTCGACAAGCTTGTGAAGCTGTTTGGTGATCTGCTCGATGATGTTGTCCGACCCCCGTGTAACCAGGGTCATGCGTGACAAGGTCTCATCCTCGGTAGGCGCGACAGTGAGGGAATCGATGTTGAACCCACGGGCGGAGAACATATTCGCAACCCGAGAGAGCGCCCCGGGTTCATTCTCCAACAAGACCGAAATAATGTGCCGCATGGCACTTACGCCAATTCTCGCTTCGGCGGTGCTTCTCCCGCCGACGGCGACAGGTGCATCTCGTGGTGACCCCTGCCGGCCGCGATCATCGGATAGACATTCTCGGTCTGGTCCGTCACGAAGTCCATAAAGACCAAGCGATCTTTCTTCTTGAGTCCTTCTTTCAGCGCCCCCTCGACATCGCCTGGCTTTTCTATGGTCATGCCGACGTGACCAAAGCTTTCCGCCAGACGCTTGAAGTCTGGTAGTGCATCCATGTAGGAGTGCGAGTAACGCCGGTCGTAAAAGAACTCCTGCCACTGACGAACCATGCCCATATAGCGGTTGTTGAGGTTCACAATCTTGATCGGCAGGTCGTACTGTTTGCAGGTAGAGAGCTCCTGGATACACATAATGATGCTCGCCTCACCGGTCACACAGACGACGGTCGAGTCCGGATGGGCGAACTGCACACCCATTGCTGCGGGCAGTCCAAAGCCCATGGTGCCGAGGCCCCCGGAGTTGATCCAGCGACGCGGCTTGGCGAACTTATAGAACTGCGCCGCCCACATCTGGTGCTGGCCCACATCGGATGTGACGAAAGCATCGCCCTTGGTCACCTCATAAAGCGTCTCCAGCACGTATTGGGGCTTAATGAGCTCGCTCTTACGGTCATAATTGAGGGAATCCACGGCCTTCCACGCCTGCATCTGCTTCCACCAGGCCTTCAGGGCCTCTCCATCAGGCTTCCTGTCGGAGGCCTTGATCGTGGCGATCATGTCTCTCAAGACGCTGCCAGCGTAGCCAACAATGGGTACATCCACCGGTACATTTTTGGCAATCGACGCGGGATCGATATCGACGTGGATGATGCGCGCATACGGACAGAACTTGTTCAGGTCGCCAGTGATACGGTCATCGAAGCGGGCTCCGATGGCGATCAACACGTCGCATTCGTGCATCGCCATGTTGGCCTCGTAGGTCCCGTGCATACCCAGCATGCCGACGAACAGCGGATCCGTGGCGGCGAAGGCGCCAAGGCCCATCAGGGTATTGGTACACGGGTAACCGAGCAGTTGTACGAACTCGGTGAGCGCCTCCGAGGCCTCGTCTATGATCACACCGCCGCCGGTATAGATCATCGGCCGCTTAGCCGACAGAAGCAGATCCACGGCCTTCCTGATCTGTCCGGGATGCCCCTTGGTCACCGGGTTATACGAGCGCATCTTGACCGACGTCGGGTAGTGATACTTCGTCTTGTGCGCCGTCACATCCTTGGGGATGTCCACGTGTACTGGACCGGGTCGTCCGGTTGTGGCGAGATAAAACGCCTTCTTGATCGTCACCGCCAGATCCTTGACGTCCCGAACCAGAAAATTGTGCTTGACGCAGGGGCGTGTAATGCCCACGGCATCGACTTCCTGAAAGGCATCGTCACCGATGAGGTGGGTCGGTACCTGGCCGCTGATCACCACCATCGGGATCGAGTCCATGTAGGCGGTGGCGATGCCGGTGACCGTGTTCGTGATCCCGGGGCCCGAGGTTACCAGTACAACCCCGGGCTTTCCGGTCGCGCGGGCGTAGCCGTCGGCCGCGTGCGCCGCGCCCTGCTCATGACGTACCAGGATGTGCTTGACCTTATCCTGCTTGAAGACCGCGTCATAAATGTGCAGTGCGGCGCCGCCAGGATACCCGAAAACGTACTCAACGCCTTCATCCTGCAGGCAGCGAACAACGATGTCTGCACCGGTTAACTCTGGATTCACCTGCGACAATTCCACAATCGCCTCCCAAGCACGAAAAATGCCCGACCCACGGGCATTGCTCGCGACTCGTTCTAATCACGACAAATTACCACAGTGGTACAGTGGGTCAATAGCAAAATCAGAAAAAATTGGGCGTTTTGAGCAACTTACGAAGTCGAACGGAACGGCGCGGCGGGCGTCTATTCTCGACGCCAGGTTGTGCCGTCGGGGCCATCCTCAAGAACGATGCCCTTAGCCTTCAACTCGTCGCGAATACGGTCGGCTTCGGCCCAGTCCTTCCGGCGGCGCGCCTCATCACGCTGTTCGATGAACGCCTCGATCTGTTGCGGCGATAGGGTCACTTCGACCCCGGGGGGTTGTTCGGCAACCAGTACCTGATCCGTCACACTAATCTCGATTCTTCTTTGGAGAAACTCGTTCGGCTCCCTTTGCAACAGTCCCAGCACGCCACCCAAATAGCGCAGGATGGTACCCAGATGTTGGGCTTGCGGTCGATCGGCGGTGCGCACGCGGTTGATTTCGTGGGCCAAGTCGAATAGGGCCGCCTTTGCTTCGGGGGTGTTGAAGTCGTCATCCATGGCAGCAAAAAAGCGCGATGCGTAGTCGCTTTGGGGAACGGCAGGTACCTGGTCCGACGGGTCCTCAGGGACGTCCAAACCGCGCAAGGCCAAATAAAGCGTGGTTAGTCCCTCCTTAGCCTCTTCGAGACTTTGGTCCGAATAGTTCAGCGGGCTGCGATAGTGGGCCGAGAGCAGCAGATAGCGCACGACCTCCGGGTCGTATATCTTCAAGACTTCGCGGATGGTGAAAAAATTGCCCAAGGATTTGGACATCTTTTGTTCGTCCACCCGCACATGCCCATTGTGCATCCACAGGTTGACGAACGTCTTTCCCGTTGAAGCCTCACTCTGCGCAACTTCACTGTCATGATGCGGAAACTTAAGATCCATCCCACCACCATGGATGTCAAAATGCTCTCCCAGGCAATGAATGGACATGGCCGAGCACTCGATGTGCCAGCCTGGCCGCCCGGGCCCCCAGGGTGAATCCCAGCTTGGCTCGTCTGACTTGGCGGCCTTCCACAGCACGAAGTCCAGCGGATCGTCTTTGGCCTCATCGACTTCAACCCGTGCACCTGCCCGCAGCTCACCCAATTGCTGCCCAGACAGCGCCCCGTAGTTATCGAAGCTACTGACATCATAGTAGATATCCCCGTTGTCACCGCGGTAGGCGTAGCCTTTTTCCAGCAACGCTGCAATCATCTCCTGAACCTGCGGTACGAACTCGGTGGCTTGTGGTTCGACATCGGGACGCAACACACCGAGCCTTGCAAAATCCTCATGCATGGCCTTAATGAACCGCTCGGTAAGGATTTTAAAATCTTCGTTATTTTGCTTTGCGCGCTTGATTATTTTGTCATCAATGTCTGTAATGTTACGGACGTAGGTCACACGGTAGCCGCGCGCACGGAGATACCGCACCACCACATCAAAGATGACCATCGCGCGAGCGTGTCCCAGATGACAGAAGTCGTACACGGTCATGCCGCACACGTACATGCGTACGTGATCCGCTTCCATAGGTGAAAAGAGTTCCTTCTTTCTCGTTAGGCTATTGTAGATTTGTAACATAACTTCAGTAGCCAGTTTTCAATGGATCACTAGTAATGACTTTTGCACGCGATTGCCTTGGCCTGCTGTATGCGTGTCCGTACGCGGTCCGCGGGCATAATTTCAAGCAACCGGGCGAGTTCGGGGCATTGTTCTTTGTTCGTCAGCGCCACACGCGCCGGCCGATAGGCGGCAGCACCTTTTTTTGCCCGTTCTCGTCGTAAGAGCTCTACCGAACTGATTAAAACTTCCCACACTATCCTCATAGGCTTCAAGAAAATGTTCGAGGTACTCGGGCTCTACGGTGCTGACAATTTCCCTGGCGCGACCAGTCAGTTTAAAACAAACATTGCTAAAAACAATTCGCGCCCAATCTAAAGCTTGATAGGGAAATGTGATGTTAGCGCGCACGGTGTCTACGAAGATATCCTGCTTATCCGCCGGAACCAGTGTGTGAACATTAGGTCCCATCCAGTCCCAGAATTCGTCTTGCGAAGCAAGACGCACGGCCTCATGCTGGCAGTGCAACAACTGCGCCTTATCGAATCTTGCCGGCGCATGATAAAGGCATTTCATATCAAACGCATCGGCAAGCCCGCCAAGATCCGAAAGCGTATACTTATCATATGTATGTCCTAAGCGCGCAAGATAGTTGTTGATCGCAAGAACGAGGAACCCTGAAGCGCGGAGCCCATCGACGGTACGGCTGCCGTGACGCTTGGATAAGGGGACGCCGTCAACACCCACGACGAGAGCAATGTGGGCGTAGGCAGGCACCGGCAGTTCGAGCCCTTGCAAGATCAACATTTGCCGCGGCGTGTTCGTGAGATGGTCTTCACCCCGTACTATCAGCGTGACACCCAGATGAAGCAAGCCTGTCGGACTCGGGGCAAATCGGGCCTTGACTACTGCGGAGTCCATGGCCAGGCGATGGTAGCGGAAAGCTCAAGGGAGCTCCAAAATACAGTGTAGTTGCGCCCTTCGCCCAACTCGAGCACAATTTTGTCCGTCAGGGTACACACAACGGAGCTGGCCAGTGGAACAGACAACTAAGGTTCACATAAAGACAAACTTCGGTAATCTTGTCCTTGAGCTTTTTCCCGACAAGGCGCCTAAGTCTGTGGACAATTTCCTAAAATACGTACGCGCAGGCTTTTACAAGGACACGCTGATCCACCGCGTCATCTCCAACTTCATCATTCAAGGTGGTGGTTTTGGTTCGGAAATGGTTCAGAAAGCAACGTATCCACCCATTTCAAACGAGGCCAAAAACGGGCTGCGCAATGAACGTGGCACCATTGCATTGGCCCGCACAAATGACCCTCACTCCGCGACCAGTCAGTTTTTCATCAACCTCGCGGACAATGATTTCCTCAATTATACCTCGTCGACTCCGGGGGGGTGGGGTTATTGCGTGTTTGGACACGTCATCGAGAGCATGCACGTGGCGGAGACCATCAGTGGGGTGCCAACTGGTTCGCGATATGGTTTCGAAAATGTACCGCTTACCGATGTTTTTATCGAGAAAGTGCAGGCGGTAAAAGCATGACTAAGATCAGTTAACCCGCGGCAGTGACTACGTTATTCATCTCCGATTTGCATCTGTGTGGGCAGCGTCCAGCCATCACGCGTCTGTTTCTTGACTTCCTGCAGCACCAGGCGAAGAACGCCGAAGCGTTATACATCCTAGGCGATCTTTTTGAGTATTGGATCGGCGACGAGGCCGCGTCACAAGAACATCACCGACCGATAATCGACGGCCTGCGAACACTAGCCCGGTCCGGTACACCGGTGTTCGTCATACCGGGTAACAGAGATTTTCTCCTTGGTATTGAGTTCGAACGGCAGACAGACTGTCGACTCTTAGAAGATCCGATGATTGTGGATCTTTATGGTACGCGCGTATTACTCATGCACGGCGACAGTTTATGTACCGATGACTGTGAATACCAAGCATTTCGCAAAATGGTGCGCAGTAAGTCCTGGATGCACGCTTACCTGGCAAAAACTCTGGATGAGCGCGATGCCTTGTTCCGTCAGTATCGCGAGATGAGCAAGCTAGCGACCGCACACAAGAAGCCTGAGATTATGGACGTGAACCAACAGGCGGTGGAAACCGTCATGCGAGAGCACCAGACTTACGACTTGATCCACGGTCACACCCACAGGCCGGCACAACATGTCTTCGAGCTAGACGGTCAACGTGCCCGCCGGACAGTATTAGGGGACTGGTATGAACACGGCAGCGTGTTGCGTTGCGACGCAAATGGCTGGGTTTTGGATACACTGCCGCTCGCGCAGCCCGATCACACCACTACCGCCACGCCCGTGGGCTAGGTGGTTCGCCAAGCTCGTAACTTTCCTCCCAACCCTTTCGATAACCACAAGAACAAACACTCTATTCGCCCCGTCGGTGTAAGCGCAAGGCGACTAGTGTAGCCCCGTCTGGGCCCCGACACAGCCCAAGCGGGGCGAGGACAGGGCGAGACGGATGAAGACAAAAGTCCAGTGGGTAACGCGGTATACGGCGAAGGTCCAGTGGGTGAACCGGAATAAGATGACAGTCCAGCGGGTGAGGCGGTGGAAGACGAAGGTCCAGTGGGTGAACCGGAATTAAGATGACAGTCCAGTGGACTGTCATCCCGGTGAACGGGCTTGCCGCGGACGGCAAGCCCTGGCCTCTCAAGCGAAGCAGGATCGCGAAGCGCAGAGAGTTCGTCCCGTCGAACGCCCAGCCATGGGTGAGCCGGGGCATTGCAAAGGGTCCAGTGGGTGAGGCGGTACAGGGTGAAGGCCCAGTGGGCCTTCACCCCGCCGAACGCCCAAGCCACGGAGGGCTTGGGCCGGTGCCAGAGCGAAGCAGGGACTGCGTAGCGAATGGATTTGCCCGGCGAACGGGCTGGCCACGGATGGCCAGCCCCCGGCTTGCAAGCGTAGCGGGAATACGAAGCGCAGCAAGGCTTGGGCGGGTGCCAGAGCGAAGCAGGGACTGCGTAGCGAATGGATTCGCCCGGCGAACGGGCTGGCTACGGATGGCCAGCCCCGGGCTTTCGAGCGATGCAGGGATAGCATAGCGAAGAAAGCACCTTCGGGCGGCTCGGGGCGCAGGCGGAAAAGGGCGAAACTCTGGAGCCACGCGCTTACACCGACGGGGCGCCTTCACCGCACCCGCATGTCGTCCATGGTGTAACGCGTATATCCTTTCGGCAGCCGGAATAGATTGGCATCAAGTTCGTAATCTGTCTGGTAATCCACCAGTTGTCTAATCGCACCCGTCATATCCTGCTGGCGAATCGGGAATCCGTATTCGAGGTGGCGCGCAGGAACAAAAATATTGTTGGCAAGATCACAGACGGACTGCATTTCGTTGGGCGTGTACTTAGCGTTGGCGGCCTGCTCACCGGCAAGCGTCAGCCGATATTCGCGTAACGCCTGGCGGGCGTCCGACAACAAACCTTGAGTGGCAAATACATCATAACATTTCTGATCATTCGTAAAGAGCCGGTAATGCTTGACGCGTCTACCGTCGACATTCGGATACTTGGCGTCGTCTCGCTCCGTTCGATGTGTGAAGACTTGAGGAGGAAGCAAATCGACAGGCCGGGCTTTGATCACTAGGATCCGTCGATCGAATGAATTCGTAGCGTAGACTGTTTTGTTGGCACGGTCGAACAACAAAAAATCACCATCGTCGTTACCGTCGTCAATCCTGAGATATCGCGGGGCCACGATCATGCGTGCTCGATGAACCGTTTTGGCACCCTGCTGTTGTTCATCAAACAACAGCAGCGTGCCAGTCTCGACAGCGCTAGCCGTCGCACACGCGCCCGTCGCCGCCGTAATCAATAGTGCGACGAACACATAGTCGCGCCCGTACACCCCACCTCCCGGTTCTAGTATTTCAGACCCAGCATTAAATCCATAACGTTTGTGCCCGTCGGACCGGTTCGCAACAGATCACCGCTCGCCTCGAGAAAGCTACCCGCATCGGCCTGCTCCAGTGCCAGCACAGCGTCTCGTCCAAGCGTTTCACCACGTGCAACCGTTCCCCCATCGACCAGCGCGCCCGCGTCCTCGCCGGGGCCGTCGGTTCCATCGGTTCCCGCAGCGAGAAACAAGACATCGTCGCGCCCCTGGAGTTGCAGCGCTGCCGCGAGCGCAAGACTTTGACTGCGACCGCCGCGACCGGGATTGTCCGGCAGCTTTACCTGGGTCTCACCGCCCCAGATATGAATAGCGCCCGAGTCAGCCTGCAAGAGTGTCTTCGCTAAGCTCACGCCGATCGCCAGCGCATCGCCCGTAATAAACGCCGGCTCAAGGAGCGGACAATAACCTTTTTTTTGCGCGGCCTCTCCGGCTGCCCGTTTTGCATCCTCCAAGTTCGCCACAATCACCGTCTCGACGTTATCAAAGCGTGGATCACCCGGGTCGGGAACCGGTGGTGCTTGCGAGAGCAGATCGCGGATGAACATAGGTACACCCGCTATGGATACGGGTACGTCTTGTAGCCCTGTGTCCGGCACCAGGGGACCTGAACCGATGGTGGCGGGATCATTGTCCGGCACATCTGAGATCGTCAGGCACAAGACCGGGTGTGGCGCAAGCAACAGCGCCAAACGCCCACCCTTAAACAACGATACCCGTTTGCGTATGTAGTTAGTCGCCTGGATATCCAAGCCGGCGGCCAACATCCAACGATTAACGGCTTGCAGATGATCGAGGGTACCCCCCTCGGGAAGACGCTCAACCAATGCCGAGGTCCCGCCCGAAAGAAGCACGAGCACACGCGACCGCGAGGGAATGCGTGCTATAAACCGCAGCAGCTCGTCACCTGCCGTGAGGCTAGCCGCGTCGGGTAAGGGATGGCCAGCCGTCAAACAAGGCCACGGCAGCGATTCAGCGTGACCATGTTTAGTGATCACCAACGCATCACGAATCTTATCGCCCAGTGCATCCAAAGCGCCCTGCACCATGGAAGCGGCAGGCTTGCCGATGGCGATCATATAAATGTCATCGTCTTCGGGGTGAGACTCAAGGTAGCGCCGCACACATGCACGGCCGTTTACGCGTGTAAGCGCCGCCTGGAAAATGGCTAGTAGATTCTTGCGATGGGTGTCAGCGGATGGCATCAAAGCCACGCTGTAGGTCCTGCTTGATGTCCTCGACGTCTTCCAAACCTGCGGAAACGCGGATGAGGGCTTCGGTAATCCCGGCCCGAGCGCGTGCTTCCGGCCCGATTCGGTGATGGGTTGTGCTTGCCGGATGAGTGATAGTGGTTTTCGTATCGCCGAGATTGGCAGTCTTCGATAAAAATTCAGTCGCGTCGATAAACGCCCAGGCTTCTTTACGGCCGCCTTCGATCTCAAACGCCAGCAGTCCACCAGACGCCTTCTGTTGACGCGCCGCCAACTCATACTGCGGATGGGATTTAAGTCCGGGGAAATAAATGTGCTTCACTTTCGGTTGGGTCACGATCCATTCGGCGAGCGCCGTGGCATTCTCGCTATGTGCGCGCATACGCAGATCAAGCGTTTCGAGGCCCTTTAGGAACACCCAGGCATTAAATGGGCTCATAGTCGGCCCGGCGGTCCGCAGGAAACCAAACACCTCACTCAACAGGCTCTCGTTGCCGATGACGGCCCCGCCGACACAGCGGCCCTGTCCATCCAGAAACTTGGTGGCCGAATGAATCACGAGATCCGCACCCAACGTGAGCGGTCGCTGCAATGCCGGTGTCGCATAAACATTGTCGACGACCAACAAACAATCATGGCCACGAGCCAGCTCCGCTAGCGCGACGAGGTCGGCAATCTCTGTGAGTGGGTTGGACGGTGTTTCCAGAAAAAACATACGCGTGTTGGCTGAGATCGCCTGCTTCCAGGCACCCAAGTCTGTTAGCGGCACAAACGTAGTGGTCACCCCAAAACGCGGCAGGATATTGCTGAACAGCGAGATCGTCGCGCCAAAAAGTGTGCGCGCAGCGACGATCTGATCACCAGCTTTGAGCAACGCCATACACGTGGCCAGAATCGCGGACATCCCTGAGGCCGTGGCCACGCAGCGTTCACCTTCCTCTAATGTGGCGAGGCGTTCCTCAAACGTGCGAACAGTAGGGTTGGTAAAACGGGAGTAGACATTCCCCGCTTCTTCATCGGCAAAACGTGCTGCCGCTTGCGCGGCATCCTTGAAGACAAAGCTCGACGTCGTGAAAATGGGCTCAGCCTGTTCGCCCTCGCGCGTACGCTCAAACCCGGCGCGGATGGCTCGGGTGCGAAAGGCGAACCCCCGCCAATTTTGCTTCCTCTCGGTCACTTAACGCCGTGTGCGGTCGAGCACTAAACAGAATATGTGTGCAGCTCGGTGTCTACAAGGTCGTGGGTGCTAACCTTATTCTTCGCCTTCGCCTCGTCAGAACGCATCTGCTCGATTCGCTCCAGGTAATCCTGGTTCACGTCACCCGTCACATATATGCCGTCGAACACCGAGGCCTCGAATTGGGTTATTTTCGGATTACCTTCACGCGCCGCCTCTACCAGATCCGCTAAATCTTGGAAGATTAAGCGGTCCGCACCGATGTGCGCATTGATCTCTGCTACGTCTCGCCGACTAGCAACGAGCTCACTGGCCGACGGCATATCGATCCCGTAGACATTCGGATAACGTATCGGCGGAGCGGCGGATGCGAAATACACCTTGCATGCACCTGCCTCACGCGCCATCTGTATGATCTGTTGTGATGTCGTCCCGCGTACGATGGAATCATCGACCAATAGGACGTTCTTCCCTCTGAACTCAAGCTCAATGGCATTGAGCTTCTGGCGCACCGAGCGGCGACGTTCTGCCTGACCTGGCATAATAAATGTACGCGCGATATAGCGGTTTTTTATGAACCCCTCTCGATACTTACGGTCAAGCTCGTGTGCCATTTGCAAGGCCGCCTGGCGGCTCGTATCGGGAATGGGAATCACGACATCGATATTAAGATCTGACCATTCAAGCGCGAGCTTCTCGGCTAGCCGCTCACCCATACGCAGCCGCGTCTTGTGTACCTGAATACCTTCGATCATAGAATCCGGTCTGGCTAAATAGACATACTCGAACAGACAAGGCGTATGCAGAGTCTGTTCGGCACACCGGCACGTATGTACCTTACCGGAAAGATCGATAAAGACGGCCTCGCCGGGCGCGACATCCCGAACGAGCTCATAACCCAGCATATCGAGCGCCACGCTTTCGGAGGCGACCATGTGACACGGTCCTTCGTCGGTTTCGCGTCGGCCATAGACAATGGGACGGATGCCGAACGGGTCGCGAAACGCGAGAATCCCAAACCCGGCGATCATGGCCACTACCGCGTAGGCGCCACGGCAACGGCGATGCACGGCGGCCACCGCACGAAAGATGTCGTCAGGTCGAAGTCGCAAACCGCCCACTTCCTCCAGCTCATGCGCCAGCACATTCAACAGAATCTCCGAATCGGACTCTGTATTCACGTGACGCAGGTCTTCACGGAACACTTCTCGTTTTAATTGTTCCGCATTGGTAAGGTTTCCATTGTGGGCAAGTGCAAGCCCATAGGGTGAATTGACATAGAATGGCTGTGCCTCGGCCGGTGAGTCGCAGCCTGCTGTGGGATAGCGTACATGCCCGATACCCATACCCCCTTTGAGCCCAATCATGTGTCTTTCCTGGAACACGTCGCGTACCAGCCCGTTGTCCTTGCGCAGGTAGACGCGTCGACCGTCGCTGGTGACGATACCGGCGGCATCCTGTCCGCGGTGTTGCAAGACTGTCAATCCGTCGTAAATGGCTTGATTAACGGAATGTCTAGCGAGGATACCGATTATTCCGCACATGTGGGCGTCGTCTCCGGTCTTTTAAAAACTAGTCTAACCATAGCGAATGTGCCTAGCAATATCCGTCGGCAGTAAGTCAGCCGCCAAACCTGCCAACGACTCAAAAAACGGAGCAAGCGAGGAGTGGCGCCACCAACTGTCTTGTGGAAGCGCGGTGAGACCGGCCAGCAAGAAACCGACCACAACTACCACCACGCCAACGCCAACGCCCGCCAACCCGCCGAGCAAACGATTAGACATTTTCAGAAGCGGCATTGATTCCATAATCTTGTGTAGCAGACTGGTAGCCGCCATGCCAAGAAACAGCGCCACCAGAAAAATCAGCACAAAAGCCGCTAACATACGTGCGATCGGTTCATCGATCGTTCCTTCGAGCGAAGCGGCTACGGGTGCCGCAAGAAACCAAGCTACAGCGCTCGCCACCAACCAGCTAACCAGGAAAAACACGGTGCGCACGAGTCCACGAAACGCGCCAATCGCGCCGAAGATCGCCAGTACCAACAGGATTGACACATCAAAAACATTCATTTTGGAAGCGAAAACGCGCCCGGTTTACGTGCAACAACGTATAGCGATCGTGAACTGAGTGATGGTCCGCGTGGCGGTGGAACACTGAGCGCTACAGCAGCTGGGCGGAAATCGGACAGAAGTCCGGTTCACGGATAGGCAAGCACCACGCCCTTAAGGCCGACTTGCTGCTCGATCTCGGATTGTGCCTTGAGCGCGACATGCTTCTGCCGATAAGGACCAACGCGTACACGCACTGCTTTAGCGCCCTTTAATTTTACACCTTCCAGATTAACCAGAAATCCGCTTTTTCGCAGTTGATCGCGCAAGCGCTCGGCGTTGGTATTGTCGGAGAAGGTCCCGACTTGTACTACCCATCCCTTGGGTGTGTCCGCCGACACCGGTTTGGCGGCTGCCTGTGTGGTCTCGCTAGCGCTCGGTTTAGGCGCCACCTCTTCGCGCGCCAGCTCTTTCAGCGGCCGATTCGCCTGCGCCGGATTACTCGACGGGATGGCACCATCCTGCTTGGCGGCGGCGTTGCCAGCAGGCTTATCCGACATGTTCGCCGTGGTATCAAGCGGTCGGTTCGTATCTTTCGTGACCGCCGCGGCTTGACTCTGCGACTTCACTTGTGTCAGCGATGCAGCCGGTAGTTGCAAGACCTTGGTCTCGGTCGCAGGCTCTGGGATCTCGCTCAGCTCTGAGGCCGCCTTTCCCAGTGGCGGTTGCTGGGGCTTGTCACTCAGAATCATCGGCAAAAAGATCACTGCAAGAGAAACAACGATAATCGCCCCGACGATACGGTGTTTCGCGCTGAAGTCGGTTTCGCCGTCACTTCTGCGTGCCATGAATTGCATTCCCCTTATTTTCCGCGCTAAGTATATCACTGACAGTATAGAAAGACCCGAATACGACGATGCATTCACGCTCGCTGGCGTCATCACAGGCTGCACGGTAAGCGCTGTTAGCATCAGTATACAGTGTCGCCGGCGTGCTTACGCCGGCGGCCTGCAAGGCCTCATAAAGCTGCTGCGCGCTCGCACCGCGCTCTACCGCGAGGGTCGCCAAATACCACCGATCGACCACTGCGTCTATGGTCGCTACCACCTCCGTCATCGGTTTATCTTCAAGCATCCCGAGCACGGCGAAGGTTTGACCGGCGACCGGTTGCTGCTTTAGCGTCGCTGTGAGCGCCGTAGTGGCCGCGCCATTGTGGGCGACATCGAGCACGCGCACCGGTTGACCAGGCAGCACTTGAAAGCGCCCGGGCAGGACAGCGGCGCGCAAGCCGCTACAGATCTGCGTATGCGTCACCGGCAATTGTTCCGTGAGTGTCTCCAGTGCCATCAACACGCCGGCCGCGTTAAGTAGTTGATGATCGCCTCGCATCGCCGGATAAGGTAGACCGTCACGCACCCGTCGGTGTGAGCGCCAGCGCCAGGTGGATGATTCGCGCTCGATATAATAGTCGCGGCCAATCTGTAGAAAGCGGGCGCCTACGGCGGCGGCGGTCTGAGGGACACTTGCCGGCGGTTCCGGATCCGAGCAAATCGCAGGACAACCTCGCCGGAAGATCCCCGCCTTTTCGCGGCCTATGTTCTCGCGGTCCTGACCAAGCCAGCGTGTGTGATCCACGCCAATACAGGTCAGCAACGCGGCTTCGGCATCGAGCACATTGACCGCGTCGAGGCGGCCACCGAGACCCACTTCGAGCATGGCAACGTCTATTTGCTTATCACTGAACAGCTGCAACGCAGCCAGGGTGCCGAATTCAAAATACGTTAGCGGCGTGTCGCCGCGTATGTGTTCAATGTGTTCGAACGCGGTACAGAGATCGTCATCGGTGGCAGGTTGCTTGGCCGTTCGGACACGTTCGTTGTACGTCAGCATGTGCGGAGACGCATAGGCCCCAACCTTATAGCCCGCGTCGTGCAGTATCGCCTCAAGCATGGCCACCGTGGATCCCTTACCGTTCGTCCCCGCCACCGCGAGTGTGTAGAAACACGGCGGCCTGAGCTCCATGCGGTCCGCAACGACTTCGACACGCTCCAGGCCGAGCTCCATCCTGCGTGGATACAGTCGCTCGATCCACGCAAGCCAGTCATCCAGGTTCTTCCGGTTCAGTTGCTTAATGATGGGATCAATGCGGCGTCGGCCGAACTCGTCTGACCTTCATCAGGGGAAGCCGCTGCGCCTTGGAGCATCGATAGCAGCGAGCTAATAGTGTCACGCATGGCGCGCCGATCGACAATCATATCGATCGCACCATGTTGAAGCAAAAACTCCGAACGCTGAAAACCTTCTGGAAGCGTCTCGCGCACGGTTTGTTCGATCACGCGCGGACCGGCGAATCCGATCAAAGCATTCGGCTCAGCAATAATGATGTCGCCCAGCATGGCGAAGCTCGCTGATACACCACCCATTGTGGGGTCCGTAAGTACCGAGATAAATGGGATGCCACGCTCACCCATGCGCGCCAACGCGGCGCTGGTCTTCGCCATCTGCATCAACGAGAACAGTGCCTCCTGCATGCGCGCGCCGCCACTCGCTGCAAAACAAACTAGGGGAATGTCCCGTTCCATACAAACATTGACAGCGCGCACGAAGCGCTCCCCTACCACCGAACCCATGGACCCCCCCATAAAGGCAAATTCGAACGCACCGGCCACAAGCGGCATTCCCTTGAGCTGTCCTTGCATCAATACCAGCGCATCTTTTTCGCCGGTGGTCTTCTGCGCTTCGGTGAGACGATCCCTATATTTCCTTGAGTCCTTGAACTTGAGGATATCGATCGGCCGTAGGTTCGCTGCGATTTCGTCGCGCGGCTCGGGATCGAGAAAAAGATCTAAACGCTTGCGTGCCCCAAGGCGCATATGGTGTTGGCACTTAGGGCACACACTAAGATTGTTCTCGATCTCCGCGCTGTAGAGCACGGCACTGCAGGCAGGGCACTTCTTCCACAGGCCCTCTGGGATACTCTTCTTTTGCGCCTGGCTCTTGATCTTTGGTGGTAGCAGCTTATCGAACCAGCTCACGCGGCAGCCCCCACCTGATCCATGGCAGTTCGTAAACTCGCAAGGAAGCCCGGCACATCCGTCATGATCTTTTCCCGGTGGTCGACCAAGTCGCCGATGCGCTTCATCAGCGCGCTGCCGACCACTACCGCATCGGCCACTGCCGCCACGGCCGCGGCCGACTCAGGACTGTTGATGCCAAATCCGACCCCTATTGGCAGCGTAGTCTGTGTGCGAATCGCTTGCAATTGTTGCTTCACCGCGGCCACGTCGAGATGACTGGCACCGGTGACACCGCGCAGTGCAACGTAGTAAATGAAGCCACTCGCAGCCCGCGTAATGAGTCTAACACGGTCTTCGGTGCTCGTGGGTGCTAGCAGGAAAATCGGGTCAATGCCCGCATCACGAAGCGTCTGTGACAGCTCAGCCGACTCCTCCGGCGGAATATCCACGGTTATGACGCCATCGACGCCTGCCTCCGCCGCGGCCTGGGCAAATACCTCATAGCCCAGCACCTCGATAGGATTCAGATAGCCCATAACGACGATCGGCGTCTTTGTGTCGGTCGCACGAAAGTCCTCCGCCATGTGCAGCACATCGCGCAGATTTATCTCGTGCTTCAACGCGCGCTCGCTCGCACGTTGAATCACGGGCCCATCCGCCATCGGATCGGAAAACGGCGCGCCTAGCTCAACAATATCAGCACCTGCTTTCACCAAGGCGTGCAGCAGCGGCACCGTGATATCAGGTTTCGGATCGCCCGCCGTCACAAAGGGGACGAGCGCTTTGCGTCCCTGCTTTTTGAGCGCCTCGAAAGTTTGTGTGATACGCGACATGATGCGTTAAAGCTCTATACCCTCTCGCGTCGCGACCGTCTGAATGTCTTTATCGCCGCGGCCTGAGAGATTGATAACAATGACGCTCTCACCACCGAGCTCTTTAGCTAGTGTGGCCGCGTAGGCCAACGCATGCGCGGATTCCAAGGCCGGCATAATGCCTTCAGTACGCGTCAGCTCATGAAACGCCGCCAATGCCTCGCCGTCCGTAACCGCAACGTATCGGGCGCGGCCGCAATCCTTAAGCCACGCGTGCTCGGGACCTACACCCGGATAGTCAAGCCCAGCGGACACGGAATGGGTCTCGATGATTTGTCCGTCCACGGTCTCCAAGAGATAGGTACGATTGCCGTGTAGCACGCCGGGCCTGCCGTCACACAAGGTGGCGGCGTGGCGACCCGTGTGCAAGCCGTCGCCACCTGCTTCCACTCCATAAAGTTCAACATCCGGTTCATCGATAAAAGGATAAAACAGCCCCATGGCATTGGAACCGCCGCCCACGCAGGCGACGAGCGCATCGGGCAATCGACCTTCTTGTGCCAGGATCTGCTCGCGCATTTCTCGGCCAATTACCGCCTGGAAGTCCCGCACCATCATCGGGTAGGGATGGGGACCAGCAACGCTACCAATAATATAAAAGGTGTCCTCGACATTCGTCACCCAGTCGCGCATGGCCTCGTTCAACGCATCTTTCAGCGTTTTCGAGCCTGATTCCACCGGCACGACCTCAGCTCCCAGCAGCTTCATACGATAGACATTGATCGCTTGGCGCTGGATGTCCTCCGTGCCCATGTACACCACGCACTTCAGACCGAAGCGCGCTGCCACGGTTGCTGTCGCCACCCCGTGTTGGCCAGCACCAGTCTCAGCGATGATACGGCTCTTGCCCATGCGTCGCGCGAGCAGCGCTTGACCAACGGTGTTATTGATCTTATGTGCGCCAGTATGATTCAGATCTTCGCGCTTGAGATAGACCTTTGCGCCGCCGAACTTCTCCGTTAAGCGCTTTGCAAAATAGAGTGGCGACGGACGACCGACGTAATGGGTCAAGTCATCCTGCAGTTCCTTAAGAAACTCTGGATCGTTGCGATAACGCTCGTAGGCTTCGCGCAGTTCCTCGAGTGGCTGCATCAAGGTTTCGGCGACAAATATGCCCCCGTATTTCCCGAAATGCCCGCGCTCATCCGGCAGGGAATAGGGTACGCTTGTCGACTGCGTTTGTTTTTTTGCTGACTTGGTACCGTCCACTGTCATTGAACCTCTTTCACATTCTTTATAAATGCGGACACTTTGGCCACATCTTTGATTCCTTTACTTTTCTCCACTCCAGTGCTTACGTCCACGGCGAACGGGCGTACCGCTGTGATGGCAGCCCTAACATTATCCGGCGTAAGCCCGCCTGCGAGGATGACCGGTTTTTCTAGATCTTGTGGTACACGACTCCAGTCGAAGGCTTGGCCCGACCCGCCGGGCATATTGGCTACGTAGGCATCCAACAACAATCCCGCGGCGTCGGCATAGACCTGTTGTTCTGCATAAAGATCAACTCCATCCTGCATACGGACTGCTTTTATATAAGGTCGACCGAATGCGCGATAGGTCTCCGCCGGTTCGTCACCGTGGAATTGCAGGACATCAAGCCCGACGGCCGCGATGGCCACCTGCACATCTTCGTCGTCCAGATCGAGAAACACTCCGACACGCGTCACGAAGGGCGGTAACGAGCGTGCAATCGCACGTGCTTGATCGACGCTCACACGGCGCGGGCTACGGTTGTAGAACACGAGCCCGATCGCATCCGCCCCCAGTTGCGCTACCGCCAGCGCATCTTCGACACGGGTAATACCACAAATCTTTACGCGAGTTCTCACCGCCGAAACAACTTATTAGAATTCAATAGCTTACCAAAGTCCGCCATTCGGCGGAAGCTGTGGGATATTAAAGTGTTCCGGATACTCGACGGCGGTGAGATACAGGCCGTCGGCCGGCGCGGTGACGCCGCCGACGGTGCGGTCGCGGGCCTCCAATACGTGCAGCGCCCACCTGGGTCCCTTCTCACCCGCGCCAACGCTCATCAAGACACCCGCGATATTGCGCACCATGTGGTGCAGAAAGGCATTGGCGTGTGCCTCGATGAAGACAAACTTGTGTTGGCGCGATACCGTGAGCAGCCGGAGTTCCTTCACCGGATCTTTGGCCTGGCATTGCACGGCGCGGAACGAACTAAAGTCGTGTGTACCGATTAAGTACTCTGCCGCCTGGCGCATCGGCGCGATATCGAGCGGGCGGTAATCCCAAGTAACACGTCCAGCCAGGTACGTTGGTCGTATCGGCCGATTGAAAATCACATAACGATAGCATCGTCCCGTAGCGGAGAAACGTGCGTGAAAGGATGAGTCGACCTCCCCTACCCATAGCAGTGCAGCATCGTCAGGCAAGTTACTATTGGCGCCTCTTAACCATTCGTACTCGCTGCGCTTAGCACTCGAATCAAAATGAATCACCTGCCCCGCTGCGTGCACACCGGCATCGGTGCGACCGGCGACAGTGACGCGCACCAACTCATTGGCGACTTGCGACAGGGCCTCTTCTACACAGCCTTGTATGGTCCGGTCGCCGTCCTGCAGTTGCCATCCGGAAAAGTTTGAGCCGTCGTATTCGACGATGGCGGCAATACGCATGGGTACTATTTTACTACGGTTAAGGACTTAGAATTGTGTCGGCCGCTCCTACGCATCCCTGCGTTCGCGGCATTCGTGCATCCCTGCACAACACCTACGGCGACAATATACTAGCGGGGTTTCGCCCCCGCACGACGAGGAACTTTGGTTTCGG
>JBHIDJ010000016.1:0-41165 GCA_046760105.1 Acidiferrobacterales bacterium
CAACCTGTTTGTAGATATCGACGGAGAGCACGTTGTACCAGCCGCCGATCACCTTAGGCGCGCCGAAGTCGGTGATCGAATAGATGAAAGCGACGAAGCAGGCGCTCATCAAGCCGTACTTGACCGCCGGCAGCGTCACCGTCAAAAACGTCCGCCGCTTGCTCGCCCTGAGCGCGACCGCCGCCTCATAGAGCCTTGCATCGGCCAACCCGAGGGCTGTTGTCAGGATCATGACGGTGTGCGGGAATATCCAGAAGGCCAACGCAATCACGATTCCGATCGGCCCGTAAATCTTGTACCCAAACAACAGCTCCTTGATCATGCCTTGGTTGCCGAATAAGTAGACGAGCGAGATCGCGGGCAGCAGTGAAGGAGCCAGGATGGGGATAATCGCGATGCCCCGGAATAGTCCCTTGAATGGCATGCAGCTGCGGGTCAGCGCGTACGCGTAGACGAAGGCAAGCGTGACCACGATGACCGTGGTGACGATGCCGATGAAAAGCGTGTGGCCCACAGAGGCCGCGAGTGCCGGTGTGCCGAAGTAGTCGACGTAGTTGGCCAACCCGATGAAGTTTTCGTCCGCGTCCTGGAAGCTCTTCTTGAGCATGGCGTAGAGCGGCAACAGCACGACCGCGAAAAGGAACACCGCCATGACGACCAAGCCCCCGCCCCGGACTAGATCGTCGCGGCTGAGTCGGGGGCGCAACGGGGTTGCGCGGGCAACAGCAACCTCAGCCATGGTCCCTACCGGTTCGCAAACACGCACATACGGTCATCGGGGAACGCAATCGTAAGCTCCGCCCCTTCGCGGATGCCGAACTCCTGTACGACGTTGGGCGCGAAGTCGGCGGTAACGGCCTGCTCATCCATCCCGTCAACGGCGAGCGTCGCCCGGTAGAACGCGCCCAGGAACTCGAGGTCGTTGACGTGCGCACTAGCGGCATTTTTCGCATCGTCACCGACGTGGCGTACCGCCAGGTCCTCGGGCCGGATACACACGGTCACGGCCGCCCCCTGGTCCAGTCCATCCAGGCCGTGGGTGCAGTCGAACTCAACATGGTCTAAGCGCACGCGCTGCGCCCCGAGAACAACGCCGGGCAGGAAATTCATGGTGCCTACGAAATCAGCGACAAACGGGGCCGCCGGCTCGCGGTAGATCTCGGTAGGCGTGCCGACCTGGCCTATGACGCCCTGGTCCATGACAACGATGCGGTCAGCCATGGTCAGCGCTTCTTCCTGATCGTGCGTTACCATAATCGTCGTGATCCCGAGCTTGTGCTGCAGGCGCCGGACCTCGTGCCGTAGGTACACACGCACCTTGGCGTCCAACGCACTCAGTGGCTCATCCAAAAGGAGTAGGCCCGGCCACGTCGCAAGCGCCCGCGCCAGCGCGACGCGCTGTTGCTGTCCGCCCGAAAGCTGCGACGGGTATTTTTCGTCTTGCCCCGACAGCCCCACGAGCTCGAGGAGCTCCGCGACCCGCTTCTTGATATCCGCCTTCTTCATCCGGCGATTCTCGAGCCCGTAGGCCAGATTCTTGCGGACTGTCAGGTTCGGGAACAGGGCATACGACTGGAACACGATGCCGAAGTCGCGTGCGCTCGGCGGAAGGGTCGAGATGTCTTCGCCCGCCTGGATGACGCGCCCGCTTGTCTGGATGTCGAGCCCGGCGATACAACGCAAAAGCGTGGTCTTGCCACAGCCCGAAGGACCCAGGAAGCAGATAAACTCGCCCTCGAACACCTCGAGGTTAATGCCTTCGAGCGCGGTGAACGCGCCAAACATCTTCGTGAGATTGTCGATCCGAAGATACGGCTCGCGCTCGCTCTTCTGCGTCTGCCGTTTGTCCTGGCTCATTGGGCTCCGGAACGCTGCCTCTAACGCATCAAAAAAAGCCCCGCTACCCCGTGGGTCTCACGGGGCAGCGGATCGTCTTTCGACCGAAAACCAAGCGACCTTTGGATGCCGGCCTACCCCTTCGGCTCGCTCTTGATGTCGTAGCGTTTCTGCCACTCGCCGAGGATGCGGCTACGGTTGTCGGCGGCCCAGCCGAAATCGTTCTCGATCATCTTGTCCTGTGTGTCTGGCGGAAAGTGCTCCACCGGCTTCGCCAGATCCGGCCGCGCAAGGATTGGCAGGTAATCATTGAACACCTTCATCGCCGCCGGTGTGATCGACCAGTCCATGAACTTCTTGGCCGCCTCTTTCTTCTTCGAAGCCTTCATGATTCCACTGGCCTCGACCTCCCAGCCGACACCTTCCTCGGGGGTGATCAGAGCGAGTGGCGCACCCTTCTGCATGAGCTTCGCGCCACGGAAGGCGAAGGAGATTCCTATGGGGTGTTCGCCCGCCGCGGCTAGCCGGCACGGCTTGGACCCGGAGTGCGTGTACACCGCCATGTTCGCGTGGAGCGTGTCCATATACTTCCATGCCTCCTTCTCACCCATCATCTGCATCCACGCGGAGACGGTGAGGAACCCGGTACCCGACGAGTTCGGATTGGGCATAACGAGGTACCCTTGATAGACCGGCTTGGTCAAGTCCTTCCACGAAGTCGGCTTTGGCAGGCGGAATTTCTTCGCCTCGACGGTGTTGTAGCAGATGACGGCCGCGTAAGCGTCCACCCCGACCCAGTGTGGAGGATTGCGAGGATCGCGGAACCTGGGATCGAGTTTGTCTAGCCCCTTCGGGGCGTAGGGCTCCAACAGCCCCAGACTATCGGCCACTAGGAGGCTCGTCGCCGACGTGCCATAAAAGATATCGGCCTTGGGGTTGTTCTTTTCCGCCAGTATCTTCGCGGTGATGATGCCGGTCGAATCCCGGACCCAACTGATATCGATATCCGGGTGCTCCTTACGGAACGCCTGCCGGAGCGGTTCGAGTTCCTCGGCCTCAAGGGCGGTGTAGACAGTGATCGTCGTAGCGGCCGCGGCTGGCGGGACGGCCAAGACCGCGAGCAGAAGAGCTGCTGCTGCACTCGACAGCACTTTATAATAGAGCTTGAGAGATAACGACTTCGTTTTCATGGTTAAGACTCCTCCGTTTTAGAGACGTGGTGAAATCCAAGGTTGGCGGGGCGCATTATGCGGCGTCCCCCATCCACATGCTGTGCCCCGAGTATCCGTCTCGCGCCGCCACCTTCCTTTTTGTGATCCTGTGACCCGCGTTCGGAGCAAGCTGATCCTATCATAGCGCGTTTGACAGGCCTGAACACCCGTTTCTTGCAGACGCTACTCCCGCGTCATCGGGTAGCGCCACCCGCCATGCGCTCGGGCAAATAGGTGGCCAGCTCCGGGAACAGGCTGATCAGTATCACTGCAATCAACAGTACGAAGAAGAAAGGCAAGGCGGCCCGGGCCACGTACAGTATGTTTCGGCCGGTTAGTGCCTGTAGCACGAAAAGATTGAAACCCACCGGCGGCGTGATCTGGGACATTTCCACCACGATGACAAGATAAATGCCGAACCAGATTGTATCGATGCCCGCCTGCTCGACCATCGGCAGGATCACTGCGGTCGTAAGGACCACTACAGAGATACCGTCGAGGAAGCAGCCGAGTACGACAAAGAAAACAGTCAACGCGAGCAACAACATATAGGGCGAGAGCTCAAGCGCCCCGATCCATGTCGCCAACAGATGGGGAATGCCGGTAAACCCCATCGCGACAGTAAGAAATGCCGCGCCGGCAAGAATGAATGCGATCATGCAAGAGGTACGCGTCGCGCCCATGATACCGTCAGTGAATGTCTTCCAGTTCAGTGTTCCGGAGAGCCAAGACAGTCCGAGCGAAAGGAGGACGCCTACTGCCGCGGCGTCGGTTGGTGTGGCGATCCCAAAGTAAATAGATCCAAGTACCCCCGAGATAAGCAACACCACGGGAATCAGGCGGCGCGCGCTGTAGAAACGCTCTCGCCACGTCATGACCATGTCGACCGGCGGGGTCTTGTCGGGATTGAGCAGCGACCACATCACGACATAGCCCATAAACATCACCACGAGCATGATCCCCGGGAGAATGCCGGCGATGAACAAACGCGCAATGGACTCTTCCGTGGCGACACCGTAAACAATCAGAATGATCGAGGGGGGGATCAAGAACCCAAGCGTTCCCGAGCCCGCGAGGGTTCCGATGGTCATACGGTGGTCATAGCCCCGTCTTGTCAGCTCCGGTATCGACATCTTGCCGATGGTCGCCGCGGTCGCGGCCGAGGAACCTGAGACGGCGGCAAAGATCCCGCAACCAATTACGTTGACGTGCATCAACCGCCCGGGCAGACGTTGCATCCACGGCGCAAGCCCGCGGAACATGTCCTCGGAGAGCCCAGAACGAAAAAGGATTTCCCCCATCCAGATAAATAGCGGGAGCGCCGCCAGTGCCCAAGAATTGCTAGCACCCCAAACAGTCGTAGCCAAAACCTGCCCAGCAGGTGCAGTGGTAAAAAACACCATGCCGACGAGCCCAACGCCAAGGAGTGAGATCGCAACCCAGATCCCGCTGCCGAGAAAGGCAAAAAGCACAAGCACCAGTAGCAGCGTGAGAAGGATCTGGTCCACGGGAGCGTTCAGTCGCGACTCGACGACATTTATTCAGAGGATCTTGACGGATGCGTGGCGTCTGCCGTCGTCTCGTACGACGGCTCGTTACCCTTTAGCACACTTACGAACTCGTCAACGAGGGCGATCACGAGGATAACCAGTCCCACGCCCATGGTAGTCTGCGGCAACCAGAGCGGCACGGGCACCATACCCGGAGAGACGTCGCCAAACTCGATCGATTCTAGAACCAAACGAATCGCGAAATATGCGAAATACGCTGTGATACCAGCAGCGACACCGATGCACCATAACTCTATCCAGCGACGTCGACTGCCGGTAATGTGTTGGATTATCAGTGACACACGAATATGTCCGCCTGCCCGCAACGTGTAAGCCAACGCAAGAAATGAGGCGGCCACCAGGAAAAACCCAGTGAACTCCGCGTATGAGGATATGACCAGGCCGATGGGCGCACCGGTGAGCCAGGCAACGATCTCGTCTAGCAGATTGGCGCCAACTTGGAGGAGAACGATGACACAAATGGCAGCGAGGCAAACGGCAGCAAGGGCACCGCTTACGCGGTACAAAACATTCAGGAACCCGCGCATAGGAGTTAGTCGGGGTAAGTAGGCCGCTCAGCGTGCGACCGGTCAGTTTTGAGTTACTTAATAGTTATACGCGTTAACGATTGCCGTTCCCTTGGGGCCAGCCTTGTTAGCCCACTCGTCCGTCATCGTCTTACCGATGTCTTGCAGCCCCTTCATCAGCTTGGCGCTTGGGGTATGGACTTGCATGCCGTTCTCTCTGAGTATTTTTATCTTCGCATCGGTTTCCGCCTTGCTCGCCTGCCAGCCGCGCTGTTCCGCCGTCTTGGCCGCCTTCAAGACCGCTTCTTGCGTCTTTGCATCGAGCCGCGCGAACGCCTTCTTGTTGACGACTACGATATTCTTCGGCAGCCACGCTTGCGTGTGATGGAAGTGAGACACAAAGTCCCAGGCTTTGGTATTGGCGCCTGTTGACGGTGAAGTAATCATCGCATCGACCCGACCGGTCGCAAACGCTTGCGGAATGTCCGGCACCTCAACCTGCGTTGGCACCGCACCTGCAAGTTTCGCAAGCTGCTCCGTGGCCGTGTTGTAGGCACGAAACTTCACACCTTTCAGATCATCGACAGAATTGAGCTGTTTTTTCGCATAAACTCCCTGTGGGGGCCAAGGTACCGAAAACAACACCTTCAGTCCCTGTTTAGCAAGCAGCTCTTCAATATGAGGCCTGGAGGCTGACCACAGCTTGCTCGCGGCGTTGTAATCCGTCGCCAGAAACGGCACGGAGTCGACCTGAAAGACAGCGTCTTCATTACTAAGTCGTGAAAGCAAAAACTCTCCGATCGGTACCTGGCCGCCGCGCACAGCGTTCTTGATCTCCGGGTGCTTAAACAGCGATCCCCCGCTATGCACCTTGATCTCAAGCGTGCCACCGGTCGCTACTTTCACGTCCTCGGCGAACTGCTTGATATTAACGGTATGAAAATTCTTTTCTCCGTAAGGCGTGGGCATATCCCAAGTGACAGCTGTGGCGCTCCAAGAAAATGCGGCAAAGGCCGTGCCGGCTATTATTCGGATTAGTCTGAGCATGACCGTCCCTCCTAGCTTTTTTAACGTCAGCGGAAGTAACAAACCGGGTATGGTTACTCTCAGTCCAGACTGCGTCAAGGGCTGGCAAGGGACCAGAGCGAATAGGCGATCTCATCTGCGGGCCACGAGAAGCGGCATGATGGCATGAGATCGTGCCCCCTCTCAGTGCACCCGGTGTTGTGCTCGCGGAGAACGTCTTCGCGCAGGCCAACGAATGAAAGCGGCTTCCCCTACTCGATCCGACATCGCAGCGCCAAGACTGAAATGGGCTGTGTTCAATCGGAAAGAGAGAGGAAGCACCGGAGAAGGTTACTCCTGTTGGAATACCAGAAACGATCGTTTTGAAAGGTGAACGTCAAGCCCTCGAAACCCGTTCGGCGGGTGTGGTGTGGGGCGGGCTCCGGCCTGTTCATCCTCCGGCCCGGCTTCGAGCCCGGCGCATCATTGTTCGAGATTGACCGTGACGCTCTTTCGCTGGGTGAAGCTGTCGAGCATTCCCTCGAGCGAGAACTCGCGTCCGATCCCGCTCTGCTTGAACCCGCCGTAGGAATGGCCGGGCGATTGGCCGATCCCCTGGTTGACCTGGATCCAACCGGATTCTATCGCGTGCGCCGTTCGCAGCGCCTTGCCGATATCGCGGGTCCACACAAAGGCGGCGAGACCGTAGTGGCTGTCATTGGCCATCCTCACGGCGTCCTGCTCGTCCTCCCAGGGAATGGTCACCAGAATCGGGCCGAAAATCTCCTCGCGGGCGATTCGCCATTCGTTCCGGACCTGCGCGAATACCGTAGGCTGAACGAAATAACCCTGGGCGAGCGGACCCTCACGGGGTGGCAGGCCGCCCAGCACGAGACGTGCCTCCTTCTGGCGTAGACCATCCTCGATATAGGAGCACACGCGCTCGAATTGCTTGCGGTTGATAATCGCGCCCATGTCGGTGGCTTCGTCAGTCGGGTCGCCGATCTTGAGTGCGGAGAGCTTGTCGGCGAGCTTGCGAAGAAATGAATCGAAGATCGAATGGTGCAAAAAAAGCCGCGAGCCGGCCGTGCACGACTGTCCCTGCCGAGTAAAGCGCATACCCGTGATCACGCCGTCCACCGTGCGATCGTCGTCGGCATCGGGAAACACGATGACCGGGCTCTTACCGCCGAGCTCCAGCGATACCGGGACGATCCGATCCGCCGCCGCGTGCATGATCAGCTTGCCGACCTCCGTCGACCCGGTGAAGGAGAGCTTCCGCACGAGCGGATGCCGGGCGAGCGGCGCGCCGCATTCCTCGCCGTATCCCGTCACGACGTTCAGCACGCCCGGCGGGAGGTGCTCAGCGCAGATCCGCGCCATCATCAACACCCCGAGCGGCGCATCCTCGGCCGCCTTGAGCACCAGGGTGTTCCCCGCCGTAATCGACATCGCGATCTTGAGCGCACCCAGGAGGACCGGGGAATTCCACGGAATGATCCCGCCCACGACGCCGATCGGTTCGCGGCGCGTGTAGCTGAGCACATGCTCGCCCAGCGGCACGGTCTCGCCCTTGAGCTCGCTCGCCAGGCCTCCGAAATAGCGGAAGATGTCGGCCGCAACCTTCGCTTCTGGACGCGACTGGGTGCGGATCGCATTGCCGGTCTCGGTGGCGATGAGGAGCGCAAGCGCTTCGCTCTGCGCCTCGATCGCGTCAGCGATCATCATTAGCAGCTTCCCGCGTTTGCGCGGCGCCACGCGTTTCCACTTCTCGAACGCGCGGGCTGCCGACTGCACGGCACGATCGACGTCCTCTTCTCCCGCCCGCGGAACCTCGCCTATTACTTGGCGGTTGGCGGGGTTCGCGACTGGGAGGAATTCCGCTTTTGCGCTCTCGACCCAAGCACCATCGATCAGCATCAGCGTACGCGGTGCGCCGACCGTTTTGGTGCTTTCCTTTCGCGTTGCGGTGGTCATGGCTGTCTTCTCCATGTTTTTGCCGAACTGATGTAGAAGGTTACTACCGTTGGGATCGACCTGGCAAAGCGGGTGTTTGCGCTCCACGGCGGTCGATTGCATCAATAGACGGTTCCTGACACCCCTTCACCCTTTGCAAAACGGACGTCTGGGATTCTACTCACGTTTTCTCCTACCTATAAGGTAGGACACAGCTGCACCGACCCCCGCGAATCGAAAGGAAGGATCAATATATTTTTCAATTACGTAAAACATGAAGTAATAAAGTCGCGATGACGACCATATAACTAACGCTAGCAGCAACACTGTTCGCCACGTCGGCGATGCGAGCAGAAGCAAGCTGCTGCAAGACACGAGCATTATCAGGAACAAAACGGCTTTTAGGTACATCCATTTTGGACTCGTAAGATCGAGAGATAGGTTCACAACTAGACCCTTCGTTTTACTACCCAGAGTTCTACTCGGCGCCTACAAACAGCAGTACCAACATTCATGTTATAGCACGGCATAACGCGGGAGGATCTCGGAGTTCGGTTGGTCGCACTACCGCATTCCTCTCTTTCCTCATTCCGTCGTGGATCCTCTTGGCCCTGGGCTTCGCTGGTGAATCGGAGCGGCCTAGTTAGAGTTAGATGTACGAACATCCATGATTATGATCCGCGTTAGCGGGGTGCAATCTCGAAGTAAGAGTTGTGCAACAAAGCGGGGGTTAGCGCTCCACGACGGTCTCCGCTTCCGGCCATAGGTTCGGGAACAAGAACTTCAGAGAAGAAAGTGGTACCGCGAGCGACACGGGTGCTCGCGTCGATTCCGCCGAGAGGAGCCCGTAATCAAGGAGACTTGCCAGAACGCGACGGCCGGTACGTTCCCCGAGTCCAGTCATAGCAATGAAGCGGGACCGCTCAACCGGACCCGCCATCGCAACATAGTGGAGAACTTCCAAAGCTTCCACCTTGACGAGTGATTTCTCGCTACCGATTTGCCATGGTCTCGCCTGCAAAGTCAGCAGGAGATCTTTCAGTCGCTCCTTGAATAAGGGTAGATCGAGGCGATCTCGCATGAAACGAACTTGGTCCAGACAGATCTCGAGAAAATAACGTGCGAACGCAACCAACTCCTCCTGAGACAGAGTACCGCGGCCGTTGAGATCGTTGCGGCGAGGAAGATCGGCATTTTGAAGCCGCGCGTAATACTGATCCTGCGTACGAGCCAGTCCGCGCATGGGTGACCAGAGGTCATGCGTTAGGCCCATTGCGTGAAGTACAAGGTGCGTGTGGAGTCGTGCGGCACGCCCATTGCCGTCAATGAACGGATGGATCCATGTGAGCCGATGGTGCGAGCAAGTAGTCCCGATGAGGCGGGCCTCCGCACCGGCCAAATCCCGGTAGAACGCAGCCCAACCTTCCATCAGTCCGTCAATATTTCGCCAAGAAGGCGCGACGTGATGTCCGGCTGCGACGTCCTTGCGCCGGTATTCGCCCGGGTTAATGGGCTCGCCTTCGTCCGTCAGCCGGTCACTCTTGGGAAGCTTGTCATAGAGCGAGCTGTGAATCCATCTGACAAGCTCTGAGGTAAATAGCTGGCCGGGGGCCGCGCTCACCAGCCTCTGCTCAAATTGTTCTTCGACTTCCATGTGCGCAATTGCCAAACGCTGTTTCCCCGCCAGCTTGGCGTCTGCATCGAACTCCTGCCGAAGCGCGCGCTCGATATCGGCTGGATGCGTATGCTGCCTCTCGATCTTGTTCGTATAGTAGGAGTTCATGGCACGGAGTCTTGGGCGCAGCGCGCGAACGACTGGCTCGCCCCGCTTCCCCCCGAGGCGGTGACACTCGGCGACTAGCTCCGAGGCAAGCTCGAGCAGAGGCCCGAGCGCTCGCTCCTCAGGCAGAAGGGGCTGAAACTGTGTGATACTCATGTGGACAGTTCTTTGGACATAACGGTGGAAAGTTTATACATGTCTTATCCATTTGACAAATAATGGTTTTTTACATGTTTTCAGATACATTTGGACATGTTTTTGGACAGATAGTAGGAAAATATGGTCCCCAGCAAAATTAGGGTCGGCAGGGCCAGCACGCCGCCGGGCAAGCTTTTATCCCAAGATAACGATTCCACCAGGTCCTCCGCCTCGCGAAGACTCAGGGTGTCGAAGCCATATTCGGGAGACGTATACCGAGACCCCGTTAGTACACTTTCATAGATTTAGACGCTACTCGACCCGGATATAACTGGCATTACGGGCGCTGAACAAAAGGACACCACTCGGGGTGACGTTGCAGCAGCGGTGATCTAGGAACAAGCAGTCACGGCGTCACGGCAATCTGACCCCGTACACCCTCTCCGCCGCTTCGGGTGAAACGAGGCCGTCGCGCACGTCGCGCAGCACCTTTTCGCGCTCGCGTTCCTTCGGATCGCCAAAGCCGCCGCCACCCGGCAGTTCTAACCGCAGGCGCTCACCGGGCGGGATCGTCTGCTGACCCTTGCCGCGCATGGGTTTACCCGAGGCGAGCGACACCGTGCCGGCGGCACCGGGCAGCCCGCCGTTGCGGCCGCGCGCTGGGTGATCGATGCGCTCGAACATCGCGAACACCGAGAACGGCGCATTCTCGGCGCTGGCAATCTCCATCACCTGCCCGAGCCCGCCGCGCGTGCGCCCGGCGCCGCCCGAGTCGGTCCGATACTCCTTGCGCCAGATGGTCACGGGCGCGATGGACTCGATGATTTCCACGGGCACGCTGCGCACTCCGCTTGGAAACGCGGTTGCCGACAGGCCATCTTTAGTCGGCCGCGCGCCGGTGCCGCCGGAGTGAAACGAAAGCACATTAAAAGGTGTACCGCCATCGGCACTGTCGCTCACCCCGTGCCCACCGCGGAGCTGCGGTACCCACAGCGCCGAGGCCCCTTCCGCGGGCGCACCATCGCCGAGCGCCTGGTGCAGACAGCCAAAGACCACATCGGGAAGCACCTGGCCGATCACGTGACGGATCGCCACCGCGCACGGGCGCGGGGCATTGAGAATCGAGCCTTCCGGCGCGCTTACCGTAATCGGCGTGAGCGAGCCGGTATTGTTCGGAATCGTGGGGGCGACCAGGCATTTCACACCGAACGAGGTGTAAGCCGTCGTGTAGAGCATGGGCACGTTGATGCCGAAGCCGCTGACCGGTGAAGTGCCGGTGAAGTCGACGTGGATGCCGTCGGCGGAAATGGTCAGCGCCGCTGTGAGCTCGATAGGGTGATCGTAACCATCGATGGTCACCGCATTGTGGTACACGCCGGGCGGCAGCTTGTCTATCTCTTCCAATGTGGCGGTAAGCGAGTGCTCGACGATGTGGTCGGCGAGCGGGCCAATATCGTCGATATCGAACTCCGCCATCATTTCGCAAAGCCGCGCACTGCCTTTGTCGTTACAGGCGACGAGCGAGAATAGATCGCCCTCGACCTGCACCGGCTCGCGTACATTTATTCGCACGATCGCCAGCAGATCTTGATTCATCTCCCCCGCCCGCGCGAGCGGCATGATCGGGACGCAAATCCCCTCCTCGTACACCTGGCGCGCGTCCGGACCGAAGCCGCGCCCACCGACATCGACCACGTGCACCGTGGAGCAGAACAACGCGACCGCCCGCCCTTTGTAGAAAGTTGGCGACACGAGCGTGAAGTCGTGCAGATGACCGGTGCCGAGCCAGGGGTCGTTAGTCAAATAATGATCGCCTTCATGCATCTGCGCGACCGGATAGCGTCGCAGAAAATGCCCGACGGCCTCGGCCATCGAGTTCACGTGCCCCGGCGTGCCCGTCACGGCCTGCGCCAACATGCGACCCTGTAAATCGAACACCCCCGCCGACAGATCGCCGGCCTCGCGCACGCTGGCGCTGAAGGCGGTGCGTATCAGCGTCTGCGCCTGCTCCTCGACAACGGCGACTAAGCGGTTCCACATGATTTGCGAGCGGATACGGGCAAGCGCGTCGTTGGTAGACATGGCCAGACTCCTTAACGATTTCTTACCAAAGAGAGCACAGAGAACACAGAGCAAGTCGACAAAAACCACTAAAAACAGCTTAATTCCTCACCACAGAGAACACAGAGGACACAGAGTAAACCAATTAATATATTTTGATTAACAATATCTCCGTGATCTCTGTGTTCTCCGTGGTGCAAACTTAAATAACGTCTCTGTGATCTCCGTGTGCTCTGTGGTGCAAACTTAGTACAAAAGCTTCCTTGAACTATTCGTTGCGCTCCAGGATGAGATATCCCAAGGTGTTCACGCTCAAAGTAAACGCGGGTGAGACGACAGTAGTGGTCTCATCTTCGACCACCAGCGCCGGTCCCTTGATGTGCATCCCGGGTCCCAAATCATCGCGGCGATACACCACCGCGTCGACAAACTCGCCGCTGACCGGATCGAACACCCGCCGCTGCGTGCTCGGTGGCAGTGTCTCGCGAGTGGGTGTCTGCGCGAGCGCTGTTGGGGGCTCGGCCTTTGTGCTGACGCTGAGCGCCCAGCTCAGGACCTCGGCCTCGAGCCCCGGGATCGTGCGGCCAAACTGCGCGCGGTACTCGCTCTCAAACGCCTGTAGCAGCGCCTCGCGATCGTCCGGCTCGAGCGCGCGCACCGCCAGCGGCACGGCGATCTCGTGACCCTGTCCAATGTAACGCATGTAGGCGGTGCGCGTCTCCGCCAACGGCTGCTCGCCGGCGCTTTGTTGCACGATGTCGTAGGCCTCTTGGCGCATGGTATCGAGATGCGCGTTGACCGTGCTCGGATCGAGCTCGGTGACGCGCTGGTAAAGGCTGCGCGCGACCTCATAGGCCACCGGCGCGGCGAGCATCCCTACCGCCGAGCCGACACCGGCACCCGCCGGCACGATGATGCGCGTCATGCCGAGCTTGTCGGCCACGCGTGCGGCGTGCAACGGTGCGGCCCCGCCGAAGGCGACCAACGTGCGTTGCTCAAGGCTCTTGCCGCGCTCGACGGCATGCACGCGCGCGGCGCTCGTCATGTTCTCATCGACCATCTCGCTGATCGCCAGTGCCGCCAGCGGTGCCTTAAGTTTCAGTGGCTCGCCGATCATGTCATCGACGGCCTGTCCGGCCGATTGATCGTCGAGCGTGAAACTTCCGCCGGCGAAGGCATCGGCATCGATGCGTCCCAGCATGAGATCCGCATCCGTCACGGTGGGGTCGCTACCGCCGCGGCCATAGCACGCGGGCCCCGGTACCGCGCCGGCGCTGTCGGGACCGACGGCAACGCGCTTGAGTGCATCGATGCGGGCGATCGAGCCGCCGCCGGCGCCGATCTCGACCATCTCGATAACCGGAATGCGCAGCGGCAATCCACTACCCTTGAGAAAGCGGTAGGCTCGCGCCACCTCGAAGCTGCGCGAGGTCTGCGGCTGACCGTCGTCAATCAAGCAGATCTTGGCCGTGGTCCCGCCCATGTCGAAGGCCAGCACCTGCTCCAGCCCGCACTCCAGCGCGATGCGACTGGCGAGGATCGCCCCCCCGGCCGGACCCGACTCGACTAACCGGATCGGAAAACGCTTCGCCGCCTCGAGCCCGATGACGCCGCCGCCCGAGGTCATCAGTAGCAACGGGCCAGCAAATCCGCTTTCGTGCAGCGCACCGTCGAGCCGTTCGAGATAGCCCGCCATCGAAGGTTGCACATAGGCATTGGCGCATGCCGTCGAGAGGCGTTCGTATTCGCGCAGCTCTGGCGACGTTTCGCACGACAGCGTGATCGCAAGCGCCGGAGCGTGCTCGAGTAAGATCTCGCGAATGCGCTGCTCATGCCTCGGATTGGCGTAGCTGTGCAGCAGGCCGACCGCAACACTCGCGACCCGTTCTTGCCGCAGAATCGGCGCGAGCTGCATTACCGCGTCGATATCGAGTGGTCGCAGCACTTCCCCCTTGGCATTAATGCGCTCGGCCACTGTGTAACGCCGGTAACGCGGGACCAGTGGTTCTGGTTTGTCGAGATAAACATCGTACTGCTCGAAGCGATGCTCATACCCGATCTCGACGGAATCGCGAAAACCTTCGGTGGTAATCAGCGCCGTGACCGCACCTTTGCGTTCAATGAGCGCGTTGGTCGCAAGCGTCGTGCCGTGCAAGATCAGGGCAACATCGGCGAGCGTACAGCCCGCCTTGTCGAGCGCCGCCTCGATGCCCTGCATGACTGCGCGTTCGGGCGCATCTGGCGTCGTCAGCACCTTCGCGGTTACTCGTTCGGCCGGCGTCTCCAGGGCGACATCAGTAAAGGTGCCGCCGATATCGACGGCCAATCGCTTGATTCGCTTAGTGGACATTGGGCGGATTTAACACAGAGGCGCGTCAAAGGTACACGGTTTCACCCGCGCGCGCGAGGCAGCGGCCGCGCTGGCAACACCTCACCAACGCATATTGATGTTCTTGATCCTTGTGTAACTCAGTAACTCGTCTAGGGATTCTTCTTGGCCCATCCCGCTTTGTTTCCAACCCCCATACGGTGCGCCCAGATAGCGGCCAGTGGAATTGATCCACACATAGCCTGCTTCGATGCGTTCGGCCGTTTCCATCGCCTTGGCAAAATCGGTGGTCACGATTGCAGCTGTGAGTCCGTATTCCACACCGTTGGCACGATTAAGCATCTCGTCGTAGTCGTTCCAAGGCATCACCGACATCACTGGCCCAAAGATCTCTTCGCGGCCGATCCGCATATCTGAAGTAACGTCGTCGAAGACCGTGGGCAGGATGAAAAGTCCGTTCTTGAGCGCCTCGTCCTTCGGGGATTCCCCACCCGTTAGCAGCTTCGCGCCCTCGCTCTTGCCCGATTCGATGAAACCCATCACTCGATCGAATTGCCGCTTAGAAACGATAGGTCCGACCTCGTTCCCTTCGACCCACGGCAATCCGACAGGCAGGGCCTCGGCCTGTCTGACCAGTTCCTCGCAAACAAGCGCCTGCAGAGACTGATGTACGAGGACGCGTGAGGTTGAGCTGCACGACTGCCCTTGGCGGTTCATGTTCATGCCCTTGATGGCCGCAGTGGCGGCCTTCTTCGGGTCCGCGTCTGGAAAAATGATGATCGGGTTTTTACCACCGAGTTCCAAGGTGACGTGTTTTAAGCCTTCGGCTGCCTCGCGTGCTATCGCTCGACCAGTTGGCACAGACCCGACAAAACCAATGCGTGGCACATCCGGGTGCCGAACTAACGCCGACCCGGCCACCACGTCACCAGTAATGATATTGACTACCCCTGGAGGGAAGATCCCGTCACACAATTCCCCCAGCCTCAGGCTAGACAACGGCGCCTGCTCGGAGCCTTTGATCACAACACAGTTACCACCGGCAAGCGCGGCTGCGGCCTTTTCGGCGCAGAATCGAAACGGATGGTTGAAGGCGTTGATCTTGGCCACCACACCATACGGCTGGCGGAGGGTCAGGTTCAGATGCCTCCCTCCCTGAGAAGACGTTTCACCTTTGATCTCTGATATCAGGCCAGCAAAGAACCTCAGGGTATCGATGGTCCATTTCATATCGCCACGCATACCCGAGATCGCGTTACCAGAGTCGTACACGTCTATAGTGGCGAGCTCTTCGGTATTGTCGTCAATCCGTTGGGCGAGTAGCTCTAAGGACCGGGCGCGGTCCTTGACCGACATCCGGCTCCACTCGGGAAAGGCCTTTTTAGCCGCCTGTACCGCCCGATCGATATCTGCTTCAGTGGCATAAGGAACTTCTCCGAGCTTTTCCGAGTTTGAAGGGTTGATCGACTCGAATGTCTTACCGTCTGCGCTCGGTACCCATTCGCCACCAACATAGAGCCCTTTCGGAGAAAATTTCATCTCAGGGGCATTCATGTCTCACTCCTGAGCGTCCGAGCATCTTCAAGATAATCACGGAACAATCGCTGCGCGCAGCACACTTCGCTCCGCCGCCCGTTTAAATGCGGTATCTAATTCCTCAAGGCTAAACTTCGAGTCGACAATGTCCTTGAAGGGAAAGCGGCTGCGGTTCGTCACCACGAAATCGAGCGCCTGGATCAAATGGCGCGGGTGGTAATTGTGAATGCCCCGCATGGTGATCCAGCGCCTGACCAACATGTTGGCATCGATCGTGACATCGGCGTTTGGATTGACGAGGCCGCCCAATGTGTAGCGCCCACCGGTGCGCAGCATCTTTAGACCGAGGGGAATAACATCAGGGACGCCACAAACTTCGATCACCACATCGACGCCGTCCGGTGGGCTCAACGCATGCACAGTTCTTACTAGTTCTTCTTCAGTCATCTTGCTCACGTTAAACGTATGGTCAACGCCGAACTTTTTCGCTACCTTAAGGCGATCGGGAACCGCGTCTAGACCGATGACCAAACGTGCGCCGCGTGCCTTGGCCATTGCGCAGCCGTACAGACCCAGCAGTCCCAGCCCCTGGATGACCACAACATCCCCGACCCCGATCCCTGCCGCCTCCGTGACCGATATCATGGTGGCCACACCGCAGTTGAGTGGCGTCGCCTCCTCGTCACTTAGTTCATTGGGGAGTTTCAAGATACCGGTCCCGGGAACGATATAGCAGTACTCCGCGAAACCACCTAGAAAGTGCGGATCCTTATCAGCCAGATCGTGGCCATACTTGCGCACGCCATGACATTTCTGCGGCATATCGAGGATATCGCGGTAGTAACACGGTCCATCAAAGAAGTACTCCGTCCAGGTCACCCGGTCGCCAACTTTCAGATGTCCACCTCTCATGTCGGTTTCTATCCCATCACCGATCTGTTCGATCACTCCAATAATTTCGTGGCCGAGAATGCCCGGGCAAGGGTTGGGACGTCTCCCTTCGTAGGAGTGAATATCCGAACGACAAATAGTAGACATAGTGATACGTACAAGCACTTCACCGGGACCAACGTCGCGCAATGGATACTCCTTGATAATAAAAGGCGTGTTCGGCGCTTCATAGACAGCGGCCCTGGCTGTAGCAGTCATCAAAGCATTACTCCATTCGTTACTTCACTTCACAGTACCGTTAAACGTGAACTCGAAGATTTCGTGACTTCTAGATGTACGGTCTTTGGCCTTGGCTTTGTACTCGTCGTTTAACGGCTCCGAAACAATGAACGGAACCTTGGCTTCGGACACGCCGCCATGCGTACGCAGCCGGTGTCCCTCCAACCCCGAAAGATCGTGATCGACTTCCGATGCCCCCAAACAGGCCCCCGCCTCGCTGATCACCACCACGTCCCCCTCTCGATCCGGTGGCAGTTCGAACGCCTCGCAAGCGGTGGCTTTGTCATGCACTGATTCAACACCGGACAACTGTTTAGCAAACTCGATAATCTCTTCTGATGTCACGCCACCATTGCTATACACCCGGACAAAACCGCCAAGCGCCCCATGATGGGCCACGAACGGATCCGTAATGGGGCAGATGACGGTAGTAGAGTCTTTGCCAAACTGCTCGTCCAGGACATCCTGCAGCCAAATAACATTCGGCGTGCCGTCGTCCTTGGCCTTGTCGTTCATTCCATGGTCAGCAATCAAGCCGACGACAGCGCCAAGGGCGGCAAGGCGCCCAAACACTTCATCTAAATGCTTGTAAAAATCCTTGGCCTCAGGTTCGTGTGGCGCATACTTATGCTGAATAAAGTCAGTCAATGAAAGGTAGGAGATATCAGGTCGTTGTTGTTCGAGCAGCTTCACTCCGGCTTCGAGCACAAACAGCGAAAGCTCAGCGGAGTACATACCTGGCTGAGGCATGCCAACAAATTCGAGCACATTGTCGATGCCGTTTTCCGTTTTCGTACACTGATCGGCGTACTGGGCTGAAAAGCTGATGTTTCCTTGAGAAAGGTCCACGCCTTTTTGTAGCTGCTGTCGCAGTTTATCTTTAGATGTGATCGATACCACCTTCGCACCGCGCTTCGCGAACTCCGCTAGCACGGTACTCGAGCGCAATAATTCCGGGCCCGTCATAACGACCGGTTTGCGACTTTCCGGTTCGAGGTAAAAGTTGCCCGATATGCCGTGTATAGCGGGCTCGGCACCTGTGACGATGGACATATTGTTCGGACACGTGAAACTTGGGACCGTGCCGTCGGCGATGGCGTAAAAACCATCTTTAATAAATCGCTCGATATTCGGGATGATCCCTTCCCTGACGCCTTGCTCGATATAGGTAGGGTCACCGCCGTCGATACAGACCACCACGACGGGCCGAGAAGGCCACTGATAGGCAATACCGTTAAGCATTACAGCTTCTTTTCTCATACCACTCCCCCTTATCTGAAGCACACCTGTATTACGGGCCGCTGTCGGCTTGACAACCATATCACTGTCATTAATATCGAGAAAATCGGAAAATATGTAGTATCCATCGATTAGATCGATGTACGAGAAGTGGCTTAAAGCGTTTCATGCAGTGGCTTCCGAGGGTGGCTTTACCGCTGCGGCCAAGCTCCTGAAGGTCGGTCAACCAACCGTATCGAGCCACGTCAAGACACTCGAGGATTATTTCGGGGTGGAACTGTTTCACCGACGCGGGCGCAACGTGGAAATCACGCCCCTTGGCAGGTTGTTACTCACCATTACCCAAGGCTTATACGGGCACGAAGACGAGGCAGTAAGTTTGTTGCGGGCAGCCAAGGAACTGACTGCGGGTCAACTAAACGTCAGCGCTATCGGCCCCTACGACGTGATGGAGCTATTGGAAGCCTTTCTAGCCAAGCACCCCAAGCTGCAGTTCTCGGTTACGCTTGGCAACACAACAGAGGTTCTTCAAGGCCTCCTTGATTACAAAGCCGATATTGCCATTATCGGACACGAAGAAGATGATCCGCGTATTTCTCATACCTTCTATAACCGGCACCGGGTGCTCGTCATTGTCAACACCGATCATCCTTGGGCGCGTCGACGACAGATCAAGATTGAAGAACTGGATGGACAGAAAATGGTCCTACGCGCGATCGGGTCAACGACCCGTCAAGCCTTCGAACACGCCCGCGACCAACATTTCGTGGAAACACATACGGTTATGGAGATTAACAATCGTGAGGCCGTGCGGGAGGCAGTCATCCGCGGCCTCGGTATTGGCGTCGTCTCGGAGTCAGAGTTTGCACCGCACGAACGCTTAAGAGCACTCACGGTCACGAACGCCGACATGTATACCTATGCCTATGTCGCCTGTCTGGCGGAACGCCGAAACCGCCCGCTCATAAGCGCTTCCTTTGCAATGGCGAACACTCTTGTTCGCAGGCGGCGGACCAAACCAGTCGGCAGTATCGTTTCGCCTTGGACACACAGTCGCGCGTCCAGATCGAAACGGCCTCAGAGGTAACCACCGGCACAGTATAATGACAGCAGGATGGCGGCGGTACGACGAGCCCCACCTGACGGACACTGTGCGGATCAGGGTGAAAGCCGCGTCAAAGCTTCTGTGGCCTCAGCGGCCACCGACGCGTGCTCGGGCTTGTTTGCGACGAGTTGGCGAACCTTTTGCCATGTCGTGACCGCCTCGTCTCGCTTGCCCAACTCCTCGTAGGTTTTCGCCAGCTCGTAGTTTGCCTCGATGTTGTCGGGAGCAAGCTCGACCGCCCGGGAGAGATTGAGTTCGGCCCGCTCGTAACCCGCTTGAGGATCTGGATTCACAAAACGACCCAACTCCGTTTCCGCATCGCCCTTAGGAGGCGGGCGGGGCATGCGCGATACCCTCCCCAAGTGGATTAACGCCGCAATATTGTCCGAATCCAACTCGATAGCATGGTTCAGCTCCTCGATCGCCACGTCGATTTGACCGAGCTCGACACGCGCCAGAGCGCTTTCGATATGGGGAGTCGCCACGTACCGGTCGACCTTTTTTGCCGCACGATACGCCTCGAAGGCCTCGTCGTACCGCTTCAGCGCACGATACGCATTCCCTAACAGTAGTCTTGGCTCCATCGCATCGATGTCGAGCTCGGCCGCTTTCTTGAGCTCCTTCGTCGCCGCTTCATACTGGCCCGCAGTGAGCAACTCTTTCCCTTTCTTTAGATGCTCCGCAGCCTGTTCGGAATCGCGTGAACTGCAGGACACAAGCGCTGTGGCGAGGACCAAGCCAACCCCGATTAGAGCTGTCCATTTCAGCCTAAAGGTCCGCATTGTTGTCGTGCCCTCGCTTCGCTGCACCTGAAGATGTCCGTCCCGTTACGCTTCTCGAAATCTATATAACCTTCGCCCGCCACTTAGAGCAGATCCAGTCGGATACCCACACCAACAGAAAAATAACAAGAATACAGGTTGCTGTCTGGTGGTATTTGAAGAGCTTCATCGTCTTGATCAAGGAAAAGCCGAGGCCACCCGCCCCGACTAGTCCAAGGACCGTCGCCGAACGAATGCTGACGTCAAAACGGAATATTGAATAGCTGATGAATGCCGGAATGACCTGGGGAATTACCGCGAACAGAGTGACCTGCATCTTCGAAGCGCCAGTGGCTTGCAAGGCCTCGACCTGACCTCGGTCTATGCCTTCCATCTCCTCACCCATAAATTTCGCCAGCATGCCAGTGGCGTGCAGGGCGATGGCCAAGACTCCGGCGAAGGGACCCAAGCCGACGGCGGTCACGAAGATCAACGCAAAAATCAATTCGTTGATACCCCGAAGGGCGTTCAGGAACAAGCGTGTAGCTTGAAATACCAGAAGGTGAAGACCAAGCCGCTCCGCGAATTCCCTCCCGAAACGAGGAAGAGGTATAAGTAACGTGGTGTTTCGAGCAGCCAACAGTGACAGCGGGATCGAAAACAACACGGCTAGCAGAGTCCCCCAAACCGCGATTTGAATCGTTTCGACCGTTGCCCCGGCCAACAGACGAAGGTAGCTCAGCTCGGGTGGGAACATGCGGGTAAGAAAATCCCACATGTGGTCGGCACCCCTGACCATGGCAACGGGATTCATGCCAATCTGGATGGCAGTAAACCAGAGCACTGCAGTCGTCACGACTGCCCAGCCAAGCCCTTTTACGCGCCGCCGCCAGCGCCGGTCGGCCTCTTGCTGCAGTGCGGCCTCGATCGCGTGTTCAGCCATCAGGATCATCGGCGGCCTCTGGATCGCGATAATAAATTTGTTGCAGGATGTCGTCGGTCAGGTTGCCCGAGGGACCATCGAAAACAACGGTGCCCCGTGACAGCCCCACAACCCGTTCGGCATATTCGCGTGCGTATTCAACCTGATGCAGGTTGCAGAGCACGGTGATACCGAGTTCCCCCGCGACTTGTTTCAGATAGGTGAGCACCTGCCGGGCGATCTTGGGATCCAGGCTCGCGACCGGCTCATCGGCTAAGATCACATTCGGCATCTGCGCTAGCGCGCGTGCGATAGCGACCCTTTGCTGCTCTCCGCCGCTTAACGTATCGGCCCGCTGGAACGCCTTGTGCTCCATGTTTACGCGTGCCAGGCATTCGATGGCGGTTCGCTTGTCCTCCTGCGAGAAGCTGTAAAACAGGCTGCGCCACACGGTATGGTAAGCAAGTCGCCCCGTCAGGACGTTCATCAAGACCGACAGCCGCTTCACTAGGTTAAACTGTTGGAACACCATCCCGATCTGCCGGCGCACTTCCCTGAGTGCGCGCTTTTTGCTGGTGACCTCTCGGCCGTTGAGCAAAACCTTTCCCCCCGTGGGCTCCACCAACCGATTTACGCAGCGCATCAGCGTCGACTTCCCCGCTCCGCTCGGGCCGAGGATCACCAGAAACTCGCCCTCTTTCACGTCTATACTGACCTCTCGCAGGGCAACGGTCCCACCAGCACCCGTATAAGTCTTGCTTACTCCCTGGAGCGAGATCATCACTTCGGCTCGGTCCGCACTGGCAGCGGTCATCTTCGTGGTTTCCTGGGGCACATTGATCATTCTGTTTTTCACACCCGATAATTTAGAGTTAGTAGATCCTGCTTCGGATCCACGACGAGGCGGTGTCGATAATCGTTACCAAGCCGAGGATGACCAGCAAAACTGTCGCCGTCTCGCGGAACTCGAACATCCTTATGGTCGTCACTAACTCGAAGCCAATGCCGCCCGCTCCGACCATGCCGAGCACAGTCGCGGACCGGACCCCAACCTCGAACCAGTAGAGTATATACGTGACAAACTGCGGCAACACCTGAGGAAAAATTGCATAGACAATAACCTGGAGTCGGCTGGCCCCCGTCGCCTGGAGGGCCTCTACCGGCCCAGGATCAATATTTTCCATGGCCTCCGCATACAAACGGCCCAAGATTCCTGCAAAGTTCATCCCCAACGCCACCGCCCCCGGAAACGGACCGAGTCCGACCGCGGCGACGAAAAAGATCGCCCAGATCAGCTCTGAGATGCTGCGCAGGAGGTTGAGAACCGATTTGGCGAAGTTCCGCAGCACCGCCGATCGAGTGATGTTGCGGGCCGCCATCACCCCCAATGGAAGACCGATCAGGCTTGCGAGAACGTTTCCCCAGATGGCGATATAGACGGTCTCGATCGCCGGTTGCCATACCACTTCCGCGAAGTGCCATTTCGGAGGCGCCATCAGGGCCAGGTAGCGGCCGATAGCCGGGACCGCACTTACGAGTTCACGTGCTCTCAGGTTGACTCCATCCGCGCACCAAGCCAGGAACGCGATCCCCGCCGCAAGGAAAACGATGTGATGGAAGCGCCACTTCTTCCGAGTAGCCAGCTCGGCGAACACGTCCACACGAGCTGCTGGAACGCGATCACCCATATCGCCCTTGCGTCCTCCGCTTCAAAGGCAGTTAGGTATGCTTAACGCGGCGGGAGACGGAGCGAGGTAAATACCTCGCTCCGCTGTGTCATGACCTTCCCACTTACTTCTTCTTCGTGAGATCCAGCTTCAGCGCCTTCGCGATGTCTCGGACCGGGTCGTAATCCTTATCGCTGGCCGGCTGAAAGCGGGCGACCGTGCCCATCTCGCCGAACGGCATGTTCTTAAAGCTGTAGAAAGCCTCGCGAATTTTCTTCTTCAAATCCTCAGGCAAATTTTTGCGGTACAACATCGGGTTGTTCGGGATCATTGGCGATTCCCAGATCACTTTGATCTTGTCGCGCTCCGCCAGGCCCTTGGCGAAGGCCCGCTCCAAGATGCGATCAGCGACGGATGCCGCTTCGACCTTGCCCTCGGCCACCGCAACGATGCTCGCGTCATGACCACCCGAGTACATTACCTCCTTGAAGTCCTTCTCGGGCACGATGCCCGCTTGGATGAAAGCGGTTGACGGTACCATGAATCCTGAAGTCGAGCCCGGGTCGACAAACGCGTAGGTGTGACCCTTGATGTCATTCAGGGAATTGATGGTGCTGTCCTTCTGCGTAATGATTATCGAATGATAACCGGGCTGCATCGTCTTGGCGGTAACGGTGATTGCGAACGCCTCGACCGGCGCCTGCGTGGTTGCCAGCACGTAAGAAAACGGGCCGAGCAAAGCCACATCGATGTGGTTGGCCCGAAGCGCTTCGATCGTCGCGTTGTAATCGGATCCAACGAACGCCTCCACCTTCATGTCTAGCGCTGCCGCGAGCTTGTCCATGATGGCTTGCGATTGCCGGACCATCGCCCGCGCATCCTCGGCCGGGATAAAGCCGACCTTAAGTACGCCAGGAGTAGCCGGCGGCACGACCTGTTGCGCCATCGTCACGGACGCTGACAGCAGCGACGCCAGCACGACGGCTGTTATACGTTTAAGGTATTGCTTCATCTTCCCCTCCTTTTCCTAGACTCGGTTTGTGTGGATCTATGTATCAAAGCACGGAATTGCTCTTCTCTTGATCAGCACTACATCATCTCGCACCGTCATAGTGCCATGCTTTCCCGATGCTATCACTCCATCGTCTATCGGTATTATCGAAAATTACGCTGCATCCATTGATCCAATCGATGTATAGGGAAAAATGTGGCAGCCGCAGCGAGTATCACCTTCTCAAGGCGCGAGTTCAACGGCGCAGACCAGTACCGGATAGCGAGCGGGCCCGGCGATCCTATAAAGACTGATCGTACCCCTGGAATTGGTCAGTTTTGAGGCTACGCCGATCGACAGCTCAGCCCGCCGTCTACGACCAGCTCGGCGCCGGTGATGTAGCGCGCTTCGTCGGACGCCAGGAACAAGGCGGCATAGGCCACGTCCCAGGCGTCTCCCATCCGTTTCATGGGACACTGGGCAGTTCGGATCTCGATCATTTTCTCGACGTCGCCGTCGGCGTAGGCGCTCGCCAGCGACTTGTGCGTCATGGGTGTATTCAAATGCCCCGGTAAGATGACGTTCGCACGGATGTTCTTTTCAGCATATTCCAGAGCAATGCCCTTTGTGAGCTGGATCACTGCTGCCTTGGTCGCGCTGTAAGCAGCATAAGAGACCCCGAGATAACGTATGCCAGCGATAGAGGAGATATTGACGATGGCACCGCCGCCTTGCTTCTCCATCATTGGCAACACGTGCTTGCACGTTAGATACATGCTCTTGAGGTTCGTCGCGTTCACCCGTTCCCAACTTTCCTCGGATGTTTCTACGACACCACCGAGCTCGAGGATGCCGACATTGTTGTGCAGAACATCGACACGGCCGAATGTCTCGATGCAACGGCCGACCATGATTTTCACAGCCTCACTGTTTGACACATCGGCTTCGACCACGACGCAGTTACCGCCCTCACTGGCAATGATCTGTTGGGTTTCCAGCACCGCCTCCATATCGCGATCGACGGCTAAAACCTGAGCCCCTTCGCGCGCGAACAACACCGCCACCGCTTTCCCGTTGCCCCACCCTGGTCCGACGGAACCGGCACCAGTAACGATCGCGACCTTGTCTTTCAGGCGGTCTGCCATGATCATCCTCCTTAACGTACTTCCGAGTGATTGATTTCTGATGCGGGTAAACGCCGTAAGATATCGCAGGCCGTCACCCCACTGGGAGCATGTCGCATACAACTCCCCATAAACTAACGTTCATGACCAGCAACCTCTTTAAGGCACGCTTGCGGGCGAGTCGGTAGCGCCATCAAGCTTAATTTTGTGTAGGATCGATGATCGTTCCCTGATTTTTTGTAATGGTGAACTGTATCACCCGAAAACAGTCATCGAAAATTGGTGGGGCACGCATGAGTAAAGTTATGGGTATCAAGGAAGCAATAGACCGTCTTGTGCCGAACGGCTCTGTTGTTGGTTTAGGAGGGCAAAACATTGGTCGCTGTGCCATGGCTGCGGTCCACGAGATCATCCGTCAAGGAAAACACGATCTGACACTGGTAGGCTGTAACCTGTCCATTTCCATGGACATTCTCGTGGGGGCTGGTCTCGTTCGCCGCTGCGAAAGCGGTAGTGGCAACCTGGAGCGTTTCGGCACAACGTTCTGCTGGAGACGAAAAGTCGAGCGCGGAGAGCTCGAGGTAGAAGATTTTAGCCATCTCGGCATGGTCTCACGGTTTTTGGCGGGGGAAATGGGCCTCCCCTTCATGCCCATCAAGAGTCTCCTCGGTTCTGACATTCTGGCTCAAAGCGCCCCTTCTACAACCAAGAAATGCGAGATTATTGACAATCCGTGGAACCCGGGGGAGTCAGTGGCTTTACTTCCTGCCCTTAATCCGGATATTGCCATTGTGCATGCGCAGAAGTCTGATGCTATGGGGAACATCATTATTGAGGGCTTCACTAGCCATGAGCCCGAGATGATCAGGTCGTCAACGCACACAATTGTGACCTGCGAGGAGATTATCGATGATCGCGAGATCCGCTCGGACCCTGAACGAACCACGATTCCTCATATCTACGTAAACGCGGTCGTTCATCAGCCCTGGGGGGCATATCCGACATCCACATACCGTTATTACGATTACGATGCCGAGCATCTCCGGTACTACCAAGAATGTGCCCGAACAGGTGGTGCGCAACTCGTAGATTACCTAGATACGTTTGTCTTCGGCTGCGATTCGTTCCAGGACTACCTGGATCGGGCAGCTGGGCAAGAGCGTTTGTCGCAGCTGCAGGAGGCGATGCGGCACCGCTGTGGCGACAAACCGAATGTATGAGGGTTGAGCAAGTGGAAGATGTTGCTAATGGGTACGCACTAAGGGAGCTGATGATTATCGAAGCGGCCCGACATATCAGTAACGGCGATGTTGTAATGGTCGGGAGCGGGCTTCCAATGGTAGCTACGACGTTTGCCATTAAGACGCATGCACCCGACTTGGTAGCTGTCGTAGAGAGCGGTCCTATTGACCCCCTTATTGTGCAGACGCCTATTTCGGTTTCAGACCCGCGGGTCATGCATAAAGCAGCGCGTTTGGGCTCGCTTCGCGAGGTGCTTGGCTGCGTCCTCCAGCGTGGTCTAGTCGATGTCGGATTCATTGGCGGTGCACAGATCGACCAGTATGGCAACATCAATAGCACTGTTATCGGGGATTATCTTTCTCCCAAGGTACGGCTTCCGGGAAGCGGAGGCGCGAACGATATCGCTTCTCACGCCAAACGCCTGCTGATCATTGTTGCCCACGAGCAACGACGATTCCCTACGCAATGCGACTACATCACCAGTCCTGGCTATCTGAGTGGTCCGGGCGCGCGAAACAAGGTTGGCCTTAAGGTTTCAGCGCCTCCAATCACGGTTGTGACGAGCCTGTCAGTGATGGAAACGCATCCGGAGACCGGCCTCTTGAGTGTCACCAAATTAATGCCGGGCGTGAAGCTAGAGACTGTCTATGGTAACACCGGCTTCCGGCCGAGTGCGGCCGCAGTTGTAGAAACGGTGACACCCCCGTCTGAACACGATCTCAGAATCCTGCGTGATGAGGTGGATCCAGAAGGTGTTTATGTCAGGCAGGACAGAAAATCCCGCTCGATCGGATGAAGGGCTACCAAGGCGTCGTTTGCGGCGGGCTGACAACCCAGGGAATGGGGCTAGCCGACCGTTTGGCCAGGTTGCTCTGCCCTTACCAATCTTGGTTGGATCTCGTTAAAGACTACGTCAGGAAGATCCTTAGCGGCTGGAATCAAGAAATCCGCTCCCGCCTCCTTAAGCGTCTCACGATCATGTGCGCCGGTCGCATATATCCCGACTGTCCAAGCTCCGGAGTTGCAACCCTCCTGAATACCCGCCGTGATGTCGTCGGCCTTGACTACGGCCGCGGGCGGGTAAACATTTGCCTTGCTCATGCAGTCATAGACGAGGAAAGGTGTAGGCCGCCCCCTGACATTCTCGGAATCGGCGGTCACGTCGAACGTGATTCCGAACTTTTCTGACAACATTGAGTAGATAGCATCGCAGGCTTCTTTCGGATATCCGGTGTCGCAACCAACAAGGATCCCTGCCGCGTGCAAGCGGTCCATGCATTCTTTGACACCGTCGAACGGTCTAATCAGCTCGTCAGTGATAGCCACTTGCGCCACGGTCGGCCGGAACTGTTCGAACATTTCATCCACATCGTCTTCCGTCCAGTCACGACCTTGTGACTCTCTAAACTTTTCGCTTACGTCTTCGAACAAAAGGAGGTCGCGAAGGTGCTCTTTCTTAAATTTCCCCATGGGTTTTCTTATGGTGGCCCAGTCAAGTTCCATTTTGTACTTTTGAAAGATTTGATCGAATACGATAACCGGTCCCTTCACAGCCAACCCATCATCTCTCGGATATAGGTGACGTAAGTTCTGCGGCCCGTCACACACGGTCCCGGCGATATCCATGATAACGAGCTTCACTGGTCCGGTGTATCTGGCCATTTTTACCCTCTCAGCGGGAAATTGATGATGTCGGTTTCCTTCAAGTGCAGGTCACCCGATCCGAATCCGGAAACCCAAACAGTCCGGTTCCGGATCACTCATTTCTTTAAACCGTGTGGGTTGGCCCGGCACCCATAAGGCCCGCGCCCTCAGGTCCGGCGGGTGAGCGTGTCGTTGCCCAAAACCAATCGTGTTCCCCGGCATCTCCCTCAAGACAGCATGTATCCGGGGGAAAGTAGCACGAACCTGCAGTTGATGGGAGTCAGAGCAGCCGAATACGGCCCCGCTGTATTAGGACGCCTACTTTATCTCTTCATTATATGTACATCACTAGGTATTGTGACCGTTACTTCTCCTTCAAATACACCAGTTTTGCGGGGATTGGATAGAAATACGGTTAGGCTATTCTCGCCCACTCTCACCACATACTCCATCCAGGAGCCCACATACATTGAGCTCTCGACAGTCGCGCTAAAGCTGTTCTTTTCCAGTGTCTGCACCGCATTAGAAATCTCAATGCTCTCCGGTCTCACTACCAGAAGGACCTCGTCGCCCATTCCCGGAGCGGTCCGTTCGGGGGTCACTTGTAACTTGCCTATGGGAGTAGCCACGGTACATAGACCTGCGGACCTATCGTAACGCTCCACGTTCCCCTCCAAGAAGTTGATCCCACCCACGAAATCGGCGATGAATTTATTGGCCGGGCGCTCGTAGATCTCGGCAGGGGAACCGATTTGTTGGATCACCCCAGAGGATAGCACCATTATGCGGTCCGATATGCTCATGGCTTCATACTGATCGTGGGTGACAAAGATCGTCGTGAGGTTTAATTTCTTTTGTAGGCTCTTAACCTCGTGACGCATAGCCAGCCGGAGATTGGCATCGAGGTTGGATAGGGGCTCGTCCAACAACAGAACCTTGGGCTCCAGACTGAGGGCTCTGGCCAAAGCTACCCGCTGCTGTTGCCCTCCGCTCAGTTGGTCGATCCTCTTATCGTCCAACCCCTCCAATTGGACTAAGCTGAGAAGGTTTTGCACTTTCTCGTGTACTTTGCTCTTCTTCCATTTTCTAATCTTCAAACCATATCCGATATTCTCACCCACGGTGAGATGGGGAAACAAGGCGTAGTTTTGAAACACCATGGCGGTGTCTCTTTCATAAGGGGGTTTGTCGTTGCTTACTTCACCGTCCAGGATTATCGATCCCTCGTCTGCGCCGGTAAAACCCCCAATGATGCGAAGAAGTGTGGTCTTGCCGCACCCACTGGGACCCACGAAAGTGACCAGCTCCCCCTGAGGTATCGAGGCCGTCACGCCATTCAGAACCGCCACATCCCCGTAGTTCTTCTTGATCTGGTCAAGGACAAGAATCGGTTTGCCCTCTCCTGCCTTCATTCATCCCCTCCCTATTATGATGGAAGCGCCCAGCTTTCGTGTGATAAAGCGCAAGGCAGCCAAGCAAATTAACACGGCAGCAATCAAATAAAGCGCTATAGCGCAGGCAATTCCCATCACCCCCAGATTCGCCATCTGAAAGATGTAGACCGAGGCCAACATTTTTCCTGGAGCGATAAGCAAGATTGGAGCACTTACGCTAACCATACTGTACATAAACGTATAGATGAAGCCGGCGATAAACGCTGAAAACATCAGCGGAAAGACGACCCGCCGGAAGGTTGTCAGAAAACGCCCCCCAAGATCTGCGGAGGCCTCCTCCATTTCGATCGAAATCTGATGCAGTTTGCTGAACCCCGCCTCAAGCGGGACCGCCAGGGTGTGGAAGACCAGAACAACGACAATGATTGTGAGCGTCCCCGTCAAGAGAAGGGGCGGCTGGTTGAAGGCGATGACATACCCTATCCCCAGCACGGTGCCCGGCAAAGCGAAACCGGCAAGGGCAAGGAACTCCATAAGATTTCGCCCGTGGACATTGCCCCTCATGAGGACGTAAGCCAACATAGTCCCCATGACAGCGCCGATTATCCCCGCGACAAGGGACACTTGCAGGCTTGTAAAAAGGGCATTGTAGCCAACAAAGCTCGTCATGTGTTTTAGGGTGAAGGTGTTATTAATTCCCACTAGAACCGTAAAGGCACCGAATACCGTGATAGCGAAGGTAGCGAGAATTGACAAGGCCACGAGTAGACAGATTGTTACTGAGAGGACCTTAATAAAGGCGCGTGTTTCTCGGGCCTCTGCAGCCACCGGTCTCCCGACTATGGTGGTATAGGCCTTGCCTTTGAGCCAATAGTGATGAAGTAGGAAAATGCCGATACAGGGGACAACCAGAATGACGCTGACGACACTGGCCATCTGAAAATTCATCTCCCCTGTCATGAAGAGCCAAGCATCAGGAGCGAGAAAGGAGAGATTGGCGCCTAGCAGGGCAGGGTTTGCAAAATCGGCGATGGACAGGGCGAAAACCAGAAGGGCGGCCTTTAAAATCCCTGGAGCACACAGGGGCATGGTGACCGTGCGGAGAACAGCTAATTCACGGGCCCCCATATCGCTAGCGCTGTCCTCTAAATTGGGATCCAGCGAATTGAGAACGTTCTCGATCATAATAAAAGCGATCGGGAGAAAGGACAGCACCTGGCTAATGACCACTCCGTCCCAACCATAGATATTCCACTCTTCGAGGTTTAGAGCCCGGGTTATGATTCCCCGCTTTCCCGCCAAAATGATTAGGGAGATACCGAAGAGATAAGGAGGAGCGATGAGGGGAAGGAGAGCTATTATCCTAAAAGGGGTGCGGAGGAAAAGTGGACCCCGCGTCACCAGGTAAGCGAAGATGAATCCTATAACGATAAGGATCCCCGTTGTGGCGACTGCGAGGATCAGGCTGTTTATTAATGATCTGTAGTAATATCGCTGGGAGAAGAACTCAATAAAGTACTGAAGGGTTAGGCCACCACCTTCCCGGTCCAGGAAACTCTTGATCAATATGGACCCAATCGGAAACGCGACGAATATCGCGAGTGCGAGAAACAGAACTCCTGCCAGGATGAAGCCGACCCGGGCCTCGAAGTATGATCTTATCGCCGCTAGGTAACTCGCTTTCGCTCTTGTGACGGCGAACGCTTTCATGCTTCTATCTTAATTGCGTCCGCCCCCCGCGGCCAACTTCCGAGTAGCTGCGGCCGGGTCAGGCTTATTTCTAGCTGAAGACTTCCCGGTTCCCGACCGCCGTCATGCGATTCTGCTGTACTTAGTCACAGACCTGCGGACACGAGGAGCATCCCGGCTGGGCTCCACCTTTGGAGTCACCGTGTTCCCCGGTGTGGCCCTCTTCGATCGCCCACGGCGGGGTCGGACCCTGCGACTCAGACCCCGCCGGAGCCAATCCCCGGCCACTCTGAAGGCAGGGCCTTGGGTATAAGCCTTACCTCCGCAAGAACTTCTCCTTCCAGACCCCCAGGATACGATCGCGGTTATCCGCTGCCCACTCGTAATCGTACGCTATGAACTTGGGTTTGCTCGGATAGAGGGCGCTGGGCACTCCCTTTCTGGCCACCAGATAGCCGTACTTGGCAAAGGCGCGCTGAAACTTTTCGGTGCCCATGAAGTTGACGATCTTCTTGACCGCCTCGAGTTGCTTGGTGCCCTTGACGATCAGTACCATGTTCCCCTCAGCGCCAACACCTTCCCGGGGAATGGTCCATACGAGGGGATAGCCCTCCTTGATGAGGATGGGGACCTTTTCATCGGAGGTCAGGCCCACCATAAACTCCCCCCGAGCCACCAGGGTCGTGGGCGTATTTCCGGACTTGGTATATTGAGCGACATTTTTATCGAGATGTTCTAACAAGCTCCAACCCGCCTCCTCGTCGCGAAAAAGGGAGAGGATTGAAGCATTGATCATGGTCGCGGTGCCGGACGTCACCGGAGAGGGTAGAAGGATCTCACCCTTCCACTTAGGATCCAGCAGATCAAAATAGCTCTCCGGCAGGCTATACCCTTTTTCCTTCAACCGGTCCTTATTCCCGACGAGCACATATGAAAATGTGCCCAAGTCGTAATAATGACCGTTCGGTTCCTTATACCTCGCGTCGATATCTTTCCAGGCCGGGGCATTGGGGTAAGCCTCAGTGAGGCCTTCTCGCACCATCTTAAGGGCTCCCCAAGGCAGGTGGATGACCAGATCGGCTCCCACCCGAGGCGCCTCGGCCATGATCCTGGCATGCATCTCGCCGGTTGAAAGGGCCAGAGATCTTATGGGCATCCCTACATCGTCGGCCAGCTCCTTGTTCAGGAATGCAGTGATTTCATCCTGAACTTCCTTGGCCAGCATGGAATATATCCTGACTTCCTGAGCCGCCGAGACCGAGGCAAATAGAAAGGCCCCAGTGAGCAGCCCCACTGTCAGAACCGCTATTCTTTTCAGATAGCTTCTCGTTGCTCGCGTTTTCATGGAATTCCTCCTGTCATCTTGACTTACCCAATGGTGGGGGACCGCCCCGAACTTCGGGGATCATGATTGCAAGGCGATGCACTCGCACACATGCATTCCTCAGGATGTTCATTCTGGGCACCGCCCGAGAAGCTGTCAATCGGGGCCCTCCTCGCGAGCCCCGAATCATGGGCCCTGTCGGACGGGCGCGGTGCTATGATAGCACCAAGCGCCAGTAGTTTAGGAGTTCGCGACCTCAACCTGATACTTGGCGTCGAACTGGCCCCGACCGCGACAGGAAGGGGCGGGTGAAAGCCGCCGCCCGGATCAGTACTACACATTGGAGAGGGGCGTCAGTCTCAAGGCAAGCATGGGTAGCCCGTTGACCCTTACGCTAGCGCCACTCACCACCGCGGAGCAAGCGGAACAAATGGATGCAGGTCATCGAGAGTTGGGTTGGTGAGGACGAGGGGCGAGCGGTCTAGTACTGAGTTGCGCAAATTCTAGTGACGTAGCCAAGACAGTATGATTTGAAGCGACTTTTGCCGGGAGCAGATTCATACTCTCATTTTCTGCCTAGTTGAGTACTGGTGCTTGCCGGTGCCGGTGGTAAAAGGCTTGGGTACACATCAACCAGCCTCGTGAACCCAAGAGGGGCGCTCAGTGGACGCGGCCGGAGACGATTGCTCTGCTCATACCACAGCCAAGAATACCTGGGGACGCTGGAATGGAAGGTGGGGCTAACCCACAGCCCAGCGTCCTTCGAGAGCGAATCAAACGCCTAAACGGTCGCGCCATGCGTAATAGGACATGACCATGGGCAGGAATCAGGGCCTGCCGTAGTAGAGCGGTCGCAGTCTCACCTAAAGTTCCCAGACACGCCGGGAAAACTCCCCCAACCTGGCGCTTCGCTCATGCGATTCGCTGTTCGACCTCGCCCAGGGCAGAGTCGAGGATATCGAAGGCCAAGTCCATCTGCTCCGCGCTGATAATGAGTGGCGGCGTGAGAGTCAAGACGTTGCCCATCGACGTCTTGAAGCTCAACCCCTTCTCTAGCGCCCGGTACATCACCGCGTCGGCCTCTTTCGCCGCCGGCTCCTTGGTTTCCGGGTCGCGCACAAGTTCCACCCCGAGAATCAGGCCAAACCCCCGCACGTTCCCGATTAGACGGTGCTTATTGGCCATCTCGTGGAGGCGCTCCAGCGCCCGTCCCCCGACCCTACGGGCGTTCTCGACGAGCCCTTCCTCCTCGACGATCTCAATAGTGGTGAGGGCAGCGCGGCAACTGACCGGGTTCTTCTCGTGGGTGTAATGACCGAACGCCCGATTGCCCAAGACGTCCAGCTCGGGCTTTGCCACGACAGCGGCGACAGGGATCACGCCGCCACCCAGGGCCTTGCCGAGGCACAGGATGTCGGGCACAGCTTCGAAGTGCTCGCAGGTGAACATGCGCCCGCTCTTGCCGAGGCTGTATGCAATCTCGTCGAAGATCAAGAGCGCGCCATGCTCGTCGCAGGCCGCGCGTACCGCCTGCCAGTACCCCGGGGGCGGAAAGTACGGGAGCGACCGCACCGGTTCCGCGATCACGGCGGCCACGTCTCCCTCCTTCTCCAGCACATAGCGAACGAAGTCGGCGCAGGTCATCTTGCAGACCTCGAGGTCGGGCTGACCGTCGATGTCCTTGTAACCATAGGGGCAGCGGTAGCACGCGAAGGGTGCCACATGCTCGGTGCCGGGAAGCAAAGGGCCGACGGAGCCGGAGCGGAAGAACGCTTCGCCGCCGACGCTGAGGCCTCCAAAGTTGGCGCCATGGAAGGAGTCCCAAAAGGAAACTGTCTTGAAGCGGCCGGTGACACCACGGGCGAGTTTCAGCGCTGTCTCGATGGCATCGGAGCCGCTGGTGGTGAGAAATATCTTCCCTAGGTCTCCCGGCGAAATCTCCGCCAGCTTACGGGCGAGCGCGATCGCCGGCTCGTCGGTGAAGCGGCGCGGCGTAAACGACAGTTCGTCGAGTTGGCGCTTGACGGCCTCGATCAGACGCGGGTGGCCATAGCCAATGTTGTGCACGTTGTTGCCATGGAAGTCCATGTAGCGCCGGCCCGCCATGTCCTCGATCCAGATGCCCTCGGCCTTGCGGATCGCGGAAAGGCAGGGCGTGGATATGGACTGGTGGAGGAAGTGACGGGCGTCTTCATCCAAGAGCACGCGCGTTTTCTCGTCCACATTGCGCTCGGCCCACGCCTCCCGGAAAGGGCTTAGGTTGCTATCCCCATAGGCTTCAGCGACGCGTGCAGCTCCCTCGAAGCTATGAGGCTTGCGACTATTCATTGTTAAATACTAACACCGTTAGGTCTCCATTTATTAGCACACCTATGTCCGCGACACATAGCGGATTATGGAACACATGAAGCCACTGGTTCTAGAACGGTCGAAGTGAGCGATGATGCAATATCGAGAACGCAGTCGGAAGAATAAAGGTTTCATCTTTTCCCGTCAGGACTTCATTCTTTCCATTCTGGGGTCGTAGAGTGGCCTGTCGTGGCGGGTAGCGGCAAAGGGTTCACCGAACACCTCCACTTGGTAGTCGGTGTGTACGGCCTCATCCGCGGGGAGGTTTACCCTGGAAGAGCTGGCATGGGTCCACGGGGGCGACGCCATTCTCCGCAACGGCAAGGTTCTTGGCGTGACCACCAGTGGCAAGTTCGGCCGGCAAGCCCATCGTTTACATGGTTTCTGCTTTGGCCCTTCCTCCTTAATTTTCACAAGCGCGTCGCGGCCGATGGAATGCCCTTGTTCAGAGCCGCGATGAGTTCGTTTGGCCAGGACGTCGATGATGGTGCGCTTTGTGAGCAGCTATGTAGCGAATTCGCGAGAGTCCAGGACGAATTGCGGAAGTCGGGTTACTGAATCGTCAAAGCGGTGAAACGAACGGACTTTTTGAGTGATGATTGTCGTCACCATCATTACCAACTCGAACTTTAATCACAGCCAGGAGACAAAAAAATACAAACAGCAGCGACGACGATGGTGGTAGCTATCGGCAGTTTGCCATGAACAAGATCACCTTAAGCTTGTTGACAGATGCAACTGCGTCCCGCACGATCCCCGGTGCGCGGAACGCCCGTCACGCCAAAACGAGCTTTTTATCCGTCTCTGTGGATATGACTGTCATATGGTGGAAGGCAGCTCGATAGCAGTCCCTGGTGCGGTCCGGTCTCACCGACGCCGTGAAAATGCTTGGAGCCAACCGCCATCGTCGGCGATCGACTTTTTGAAGCGGTGGGATAATCTCAAACCAGACGCCGTATTCGTCTTCCTGATATCGTCCGAAAACGAACAATGCAATCCAATCACCGTCGGTGTTACATCGCATCAATTACAAAGGACAGAAATAAATGAATGAGATCAGGGTAATTCAGTACGGAATAGGAGAGATGGGATCCGCAATGGCTGATCTCGTGTCGAGAAAAAAAGGATTAAGGATAGTAGCGGCGATTGACACGGCAAGGGGGGTTGGACAGGATTTGGGTGAAATACTTGGCTTAGGCAGAAAGTTAGGCGTCATCGTAACGGATGACCCTAAAACCGTATTCAAGGATTGCCGGGCGGATGTTGTACTTCATGCCACTACGTCGTTTCTGGAGCAGATATATCCTCAGATCATTGATGCAGTAGAAGCCGGAGTTAATTTTATCTCCATTGCTGAGGAACTGGGATATCCTTACGCACGACATCCCAAGCTTGCTAAGAATATCGATGAACTAGCCAAAGTACATGGTGTGACGGTTTTGGGTACTGGCCTCAATCCGGGGTTCATTATGGATTCTCTCATCATTCACTGTACGGGGATCTTCGACGCGGTTCGAGGGATTTATGCGGAGCGGATTGCGAACTCTTCAGAGTACGGCCCTGCTGTATTAGGACGCCGGGGTTTCGGATTATCTGCTGACGTTTGGAAGAAAAAAGCTTCAAAGAATCTCATTTCCGGACACATTGGATTCGAAGAGTCTATCAGCATGATTGCCGACAGCTTGGGGTGGGAGTTGGACGACATTAAGCAACAGGCCTTCGAACCGGTCGTTGCCGACATCGATCGTAGCACTGCCGATGTGACAATAAGAGCCGGAACGGTGTGTGGCTTCAAACAAAAAGTTTGTGGGATTAAAGATGGGCAGGAACTTATAACATTTGCTCAGGAGAGCCAGGTACGCGCCGAACAGAAAAGGCTGGATGAACATCTGATCCGGATCGAAGGAACACCGGAATTTCAATTCACCTTTGCCATACCGGGCAAACGAACAACGGCAGCAATGGCGGTGAATATGATCCCGCAGGTCGTGAACGCCAGACCTGGATTGACCAGTATGAGAGAACTTCCAAATCCTGCCGCTTTGATGGGAGATGTGAGCAAACTCATTTCAGGTGCTGGGGGTGAAGGTCATACAGAAGGTTAGGATCAAAGTGAAGGATGGAATAGAACATGACAGAGGCAAAGACGAGTTTAGTAGATCTGGCATTTGAATTGTTCCCCGGGGGGTCGCTCGGGGAGAACAGAGTGCCTAAAGAGATGGCGGTCGTAATTACTCATGGTAAAGGGTCCAAAGCCTACGATGATAAGGGCCGAGAATATATCGACTACCTCATGGGATCCGGAGCGGTGCTTCTCGGCCATGCCCACCCGAAGCTTACAAAGGCGGTCCGTAATCAGCTCGATAAGGGCTCTACTTTTTTTTGTATAAACCCAGCGGCCATACTGCTTGCTCAGGAACTTGTCAAGGCCATCCCGTGTGCAGAGAAACTTAGATTCACCGGTTCAGGAAGCGAAGCTATCCTTTATGCTATACGGTTGGCCAAAGCCTATTCGGGACGGGAGAAGATCCTGAAATTTGAAGGTGCCTATCATGGGTCCAGTGATTACGGCGTGATGAGCCTATCACCAAAACAATTGCTTGATTTCCCCCTCGCCGAACCGACCTCCGCCGGTATTTGCAGAGGGATTCGCGAAGAGGTGCTTATCGCGCCTTTCAACGATTTGGAGACGACGACAAGAATCATCGAACATCATGCTCGTAGTCTGGCCGCCGTGATCGTCGAGCCCATTCAACGCTGTACCCCTCCGGACAGAGGGTTTTTGGAAGGGCTTCGGGCCGTTACACGGGAAAGGGATATTCTTCTCATATTCGACGAGGTGGTGACCGGTTTCCGGCTGGCTTATGGTGGCGCTCAAGAATACTATGGCGTCATACCGGATTTGGCGACCTACGGCAAAGGGATGAGCGGGGGATATGCGATTGGAGCGGTGTGCGGCAGAGCTGAAATCCTTGACCTGTGCGATGAAGCCAAGAAGGACGATGAGCGGTTTGTCTGGCACGTGGGAACCTTGAACGGCAATCCGATCGCCGCGGCTGCTTGCCTGGCCACCCTGGCCGAGTTGCGTGAGCCGGGTACCTATGAAAGGTTCCACGCCCTGGGGCGTGAGTTGCGGGCAGGATTTAGGAACCTTCTGCTCGAGATGAACATCCCGGGCCAGGTATTAGGCGAGGGCCCGTTGTGCCAGGTTCTGTTCGCGAAAGAGAAGGTGATGGACTACCGAACCGCCGCCAAGGCGGATACGGCCAAGACCTTTGAATTTATGATGGGCATGTTTATGAGTGGCATATTCTTAAGACCCGACGGAACGAAATTGTATCTCTCCCTTGCACATACAGACGAGGATATCAAAAGGACCCACGATATCGCCCGCACCGTACTGCACCAGATGCATGAGAAATGAGCCACGCACAATCGGGTACGATCTGTGCGCTGGCTGCGGATAGGAATTTGTTTTGCCATAGTGCCCCGTCCGCGCACCAAGAAACGGGCAAGTATCTGCCCGAGCTAATCGAGGCTTGTAGTTGCGTCTGATCCTAAACGGTCAACCAGCCTCCGTCGACAGGCAAACCGACGCCCGTGATATGTTTCGCTTCCTCCGAACAGAGATAGACGACAGCGCCTGCTATGTGCTCGGCGGGCACGAACTGTTTCGACGGATGTTTCTCTACAAGATGCTCATATTCGGCCTCTTCGTAGGACATACCCTTTGCCTCTGCCCGTGCCCTGATCTGTCGATCGATGATGGCCGTCTTGACAAACCCCGGGCATATCGCGTTACAGGTGATGTCGATTTCGGCCGTCTCTAGTGCGACAACCTTGGTAAGACCGAGCAGTCCGTGTTTCGCCGCCACATAGGGGCCTTTGTGGATGGATGCCACATATCCGTTAACTGAGGAGATGTTCACGATTCTGCCCCATCCGTGGCGCTTCATGATCGGCAATACCTCGCGGATCGTGTAGAACGGTGCAGACAAGTTAGTATCGATGATCGCTTTATACTTGTCCGGCGGAAACTCGTCGATTGGGCTCACGTGCTGGATTCCGGCATTGTTGACGAGGATATCGATCCTGCCGAAGTTCTGAACCGCCGACGCGATCATTGTCGATATCTGGCCTGGGTCGGTCAGATCACAATTATCGTAGAAAACGTCGACATTGTACTTTTCACTGAGGCGACGGCGGAAATCGTCTATCTTCTCCGCATCACCGAAACCGTTAAACATGATCCTGCAACCCTGGTGTGCCAATGTCGTAGCGATTGCCTGGCCCATCCCACTGGTTGCGCCCGTCACGATAGCAGTCTTATTGTCCAGCATGCGACGCCCCTAAGTGATTTTCACGATGTTCAGAACTGTTCGGCAGCACGCCAAGCAAGGTTCCAGAGATTCACCGAAACAAGGAACGAACGGACTGCGGTTAACGGCCGCTCCACAGGTTTAAGCCCTTAGCAGGCTTTCGAGCAGTGACCGATAGTGCTCAAAGTTCTGAGTTTTTAACCCCGGGACGAGGGCAGTATCGTCCCAGCGCCGGATGATCGCCGCTGCCTGGCCGTGCGGGTTGGCCTCAAAGGCCGTTGCCTCTTCCGGCGACATTGGACCGCCTTGCAGGTTCAACGTGTGCAGTGCTTGCGGGGACAGTGTTTTGATATAGTCGTGCTCGACCGCGCACAAGTAGCGTTTAGCCTGTACGTGTAGGCGAATCGGTTCGACCACGTCCGGTCTGAAGAAGGGCTGGAGCAATTGCGCGCCCGCTTCCTCGTGTCGGCGATCGATCGTAGCGTTTAACATCGCCACGTGTTCAGGATCGGTTTCCAATTCGACAAAGTCAGTGCTGAAGTGCCCCACGTCGTGAAGCAGTGCAGCTGCGACGAGATGCGGCGCCGCACCTGCTCCCCCGGCGGCCGCTGCGGTTTGCAGCATGTGCTCGGCCATGGACACGCCTCCACCCTGATAGGAGCGCGTACCGTGACGCACGAAGATGTTGAACAGATGATCGATGACATTCTCCCGGATCATGATTGCCTTCCTAGAAGCCTAATCCTTTGGCCGCTGGATGAACTCGATGGTTATACCGTCCGGGTCACGCACGTAGGCCACACGCCCACCGGCGTTGGGTCCGGCATCAGTCACGAAGGGCAGGGCTATGGGTCGCACGTCGTGTGCCTCGGCTGCTGCGAGGGCGGCATCGATATCGTCCACGTCGAACGCTACATGCGCAAATCCGACGTCGCAGGGGCGGGGCCGCACAGCACCCCTGCCTTCGGGGCCGAGGTATTGAATGAGCTCGAGACTGTGACCGGGGGCGCGGACATAGGCGATCATCACTTCGGCGCCATCGACACCGGTGATCTGCTGAATCGCCCGCGGGTCACGGGGCGCCTTGGATGTGACCCTAAAGCCGAGGGCATCGCGAAAGAATGCAAGCGATCGGTCCAGGTTGGAAACGGTGAAGCTGGTATGGTTGGTATCGAGGACCTTGAATTCTCCCATCTCCCGTTTCCCCCACGTCAATTTTTGCTCATTAAACCCGAATGTCTAGACGTCTTCCGTTCAGGTTAGCACGGCACGGCTTATGCTCGCATTTCCGGCGGTGTCACGAGACCTTCTCGTGACTGAAGAACTGTCGAAAGATTCAGCAAAGCGTCCAAGCTCGCGATCACCGGAACAGTCGTGTCGACTTCTGGCCAGTTACGTTTCACCGTGCGGTGCTTGAGCCACACGGGTTGGATACCGGCGTCGCTCGCACCGCACACGTCAATACGATAGTCGTCACCGACGTACACCGCGGCGTGAGGCTCGATGCCCAGCTTTTGCAGGCACAGTCGAAACGGCTGCGGATCGGGTTTGGCCCTGATACCGTTCTCGCCGGAGACGATGATCACCTCGAAAAACTGCGCGAGCTCAGGGAGATCCTTCAGCCGATGTCCTTCGCTCTCGACCTCCCCCTGGGTGTTCGAAATGAGTGCAAGGCGATAGTCATGCCGCAGTCGATCTAGCACGGTCGTCGCTTCCGGAAAGGGAGTGGTGTGGCGGTTGACCGTCTGCCAGTACTCACGCTCCCAGCGAACGAGGCGTTCCAGGTCGGGCTCGCGATCGAAGCCCTCATATACCGCCCGGCAGATCTCGACCCGGGAGAATTGTGACTGGTCCTGTCGCGCTTTGCGCGTTCGGCGATAGTGGTCGATGAACTCATCCCAGGTAAGGCCGTCGAGCTCTGCAAAGAGCTTTCGCTGTGCGTCGCGCTCCGCCGCGCGAAAACCGTCGGCGGAGTCCACCAGCGTTTGGCCGAAGTCGAAAAGGATGGCTTCGATCATTTAGCCCGGATATTGGATCACTCACACCAGAGATCACAGAGTTCACAGAGAAAACATAGCGTTATGCAAAGTGAGGACTTGCGCGGCCATGATGCGAAGTGTGGCGTCACAGACACTTCTCCGCCATGAACAAAAATGTAAAGAAAAAACTCAATAATCTCTGTGGTCTCTGTGTGCTCTGTGGTGAAAAATTCTGGTTAGCTATTCGATTTCGGTTTAATCCTTTCCGTACTGGGCCAAATAATCGCCGAACAGCTCCTCGTCAGGGGGAATGTGCT
>JBHIDJ010000017.1:0-37152 GCA_046760105.1 Acidiferrobacterales bacterium
GATGCGAAGACGCTGCTCGCGGAATTAGAATAGCATCCAGAAACATGGACAAACTGAACCGAAAACTCGCCGCCATCCTCTACGCCGATGTGGCCGGCTACAGCCGCCTGACCGGCGATGATGAAGAGGGCACCCATCACCGGCTTAGTAGTTGTCTTGACCTTATTACCGAGACGATAAAAGGCCACGATGGCAATGTAGTTCATTATGCGGGTGACGCCGTGCTTGCCGATTTCTCGACGGTATCGAATGGGCTCGCTTGCGCCGTCGAAATACAGGACGGGCTACGCAAACGAAACGCAGATATACCAGAAGATCGTAGAGTTGAGTTTCGCATTGGCTTGAACCTTGGCGAAGTGATTGTCGATCGCGGTGATATCTATGGCGACGGCGTCAATGTCGCGGCAAGGCTTGAGAGCTTAGCTGACCCCGGTGGTATCTGTATCTCCGAGTCTGTCAGGACCGCTGTTGGTAAAAAATTGCCGCATGATTATGAATTCATGGGCGAGCAGGAAGTTAAGAACATTGCTGAACGTGTGCGGGCTTACCGGGTGTTGCTGGAGTCCGGCGCTTCACTTCGGGAAGCGAAACCAAGCGCACCGGCCCTAGAGCTTCCCGACAAACCATCGATCGCTGTCCTCCCCTTTACTAATATGAGTGGTGATCCCGAACAAGAATACTTTAGTGACGGGATTACCGAGGACATCATTACCGCGCTCTCGCGTATGCCCTGGTTTTTTGTCATTGCTCGTAACTCGACCTTTGCATACAAAGGGCAAGCAGTGAACGTCAAGGATATATCGAGGGAGCTCGGCGTTCGATACGTGCTCGAAGGCAGCGTGCGCAAATCTGGACAACGTCTCCGTATAACAGCCCAATTAATCGACGCCACTACCGGCAAGCATGTTTGGGCACAGCACTACGATCGAGAGCTTGCCGACGTTTTTGTTGTGCAGGATGATGTGGTTGAGAGCATCGTCGGCGCGGTCGCCCCCGAGTTTCTGTCAGCGGAAGTAAAACGAGCGCAGCACAAGGATCCTACACAACTCGATGCTTGGGATTGCGTAATGCGCGGCCGATGGCATATGTGGCGGCTCGCCCGGGAGGACATCGCCCAGGCCAGACAACTCTTTGAGCGTGGAATCGAACTGGTCCCGAGCGGCGAGTTCGGTGCCAGCGACCTTGCGGTAACGCACTTGTTCGAGGCGTACTACAATTGGACCGATTCGCGCGCGCGTTCGATGCAAGAAATGATGCGGGCAGCCAAAAAGGCGGTTGCGGCTGACGACCATGACGCCTGGGCCCATACGGCGTTGGGGTTGGCCAACCTATTCGCGCACAACTGGGACGAGGCGCTCCCGCCATTGGAGCGCGCGATAGAGCTATACCCAAGCTTTGCTCCAGCCCTGGGGATCAAATGTTTAGTGCTTTCGTGTCTCGAAGCGCCGGACGAGGCGATCGAGTGCTTCGAGAAGGCTAGGCGCTTGAGCCCACGCGACGGCCTTATCCCGCTTTGGCTCGTGGGAAGGACTTGGGCCTATTTGGTCTCTAAGCGTTATACGGAAGCGCTTGCCAGTGCCAGAGAGTTTACTCGACTCGCGCCGGATAATCCCACGGCCAGACGGCAGCTGGCGGCCTGCTATGTGCTCACAGACCAAATCGAAAAAGGCCGCCAGGCCCTGAATGATTATTTACAACTTGAACCAAACCACACAGCGGATGATATAAGGGGTCGTCTACCGGCAAGAAATCCTGAACACGTTGAGCGATTTATAGAGGCTCTTCGTCTTGCAGGACTGCCGGGATAAAGAATTGGCCCTTTCCTACGAACTGCAACAGAAAATACTTTTTTAATGGATCAACGACTACCTCGAAAACTCGCCGCAATCCTGTATGCCGACGTTGCTGGGTATTCTCGTCTGACTGGTGACGATGAAGATGCCACTCATCGGCGCTTACGCGACTACCTAGATCTCATCTCCAAGACCATAGAAGACCACCACGGCCAAGTGATGCACTATGCGGGTGACGCCGTATTAGCAAAGTTCGACGCCGTAGTCGATGCACTCTCGTCGGCTGTTTCTGTTCAAGAAGAACTTAAGAATCGAAATGTGGATTTGCCTGATGAACGTAAGGTTCAATTTCGAATAGGTGTGAACCTGAGGGATGTCATCGAGGACAGAGGGGACATTTACGGTGATGGTGTCAACGTCGCGGCACGGTTGGAGAGCCTGGCCGATGAAGGTGGTATTTGTATCTCTGAGTCGGTAAGAACGGCAATCGGCAAAAAGCTGGATCTGGCCTACGAGTTTATGGGTGAACAGCAAGTCAAGAATATCGAAGAGCCAGTGCGAGCCTATAAGGTTGCGCTGAAGTCAAAGAAGAAGACGCGAGTGCCTGAGGCGGCGAAACCAACCTTGCAACTTCCGGACAAACCTTCTATCGCTGTCTTACCCTTCACCAATATGAGCGCGGATCCCGAGCAGGAGTACTTCGCCGACGGGATGACGGAGGACATCATCGCTGCTTTGTCACAGCTCTCGGCTCTCTCTGTGATCGCGCGCAATTCGACCTTTGCTTACAAAGGCAAATCGGTGAAGGTGCAGGACATCGCGCGTGATCTTGGAGTGCGTTACATCCTTGAAGGCAGTGTTCGCAAATCTGGTCAGCGTATCCGCATCACCGCTCAGCTGATTGACGCGCTCGGTGGGCATCACCTATGGGCCGAACGTTACGACCGTGATCTTGAGGATATCTTCGAGCTCCAAGATGAAATTACGCGCAACATCGCCATCGCGCTGCAGGTGCAACTTTCTTTCGGTGAGCATGCACGGATTTGGCAGGGTGGCACCCGCAACTTTGAGGCGTGGCAATGCCAGGTGCGGGGTGTCCAGGCCTACTACAAATTTACACGGGAAGGTCGCAGTGAGGCCGCTGAGTATTTTGAAAAGGCTGTCGCCATTGATCCGGGTTATCTTGCGGCCTGGGCGGCACTCGGCCACACATATGCTGACTCTGCCCTTTACGGTGACACCTCCGATCCCACCGCCTCGCTACGGCGAGCCGAGGAAATCGCAGAGAAGCTTCTGAGGCAGGACAAAAACCAGGCTGACGGTCATAATCTGCTTGGCGCAATTCGATTAACGCAGCGTCGGCACGAAGAAGCAGTAGCGGCTTGCGCTAAAGCGGTTGAACTCGCTCCGAACAATCCGGATCATCAGGGTAGCCTTGCTACTAAACTGGTGTATTCGGGCCAACCCAAGCAAGGTCTCCAACACATCAACTTAGCAATCCAACTAAGTCCTCATTATCCAAATTGGGTTACCGAGATCATCGTTCTTGCTCATTACTTGCAGGGTGATTTCGACATGGCGCGCGAGGCAGCAGAGGATGCCGTTGCGCGCTTTCCTGATTTTCCCCTCGCTTACATCAACCTAGCAGCTGTCTACAGCGTCCTCGGTCTCGATAGCCAGGCACGCGAGGTTGCGGACAAATTTTTGCAGATGCAACCTGCCTTCTCGCTGAGTGAGTATGCGAAGTCACAGGTATTTCAGGATCCCAAGGACACAGAAACGTGGGTTGGGCACCTCCGGAAAGCCGGATTGCCGGAGTAGCGCTTATGGAATCCGAACGTCTACCCCGAAAACTCGCCGCGATTCTGTATGCAAGTGTTAACTGCCGTCTTTGTATCGAGCCGCAGGAGTGTCGAATTGACTATTTGGCGGTGGGTAGTGACAGTTACTTGTTTGGATAACGGTCGGAGCTTGGGTTGTACGTTTCATCGCGGCTAACGGGCTGAAATTGCAGATACAATCCGAAGCAGAGCAACGCCGCTTAATAAGACGAGGAACGGAGGAATAATCACAACTCCTGCGTAGAACGCCAGGTCTCTGAGCGCGGCACTTTGGCTGTGCATTGCCTCATCAATCCGGACGCGCGCTTTCGCGCAAGCCCGCAATACAGCGTGCACATCATGATCAAGGTGGGGGTGTTGACCGGTTGTCTCTGCTGTGGAGACGAAGTAGGACTCTAGCGCATTCAATGTCTTGAGTTCCCCTCGTACGTCCCCTAAGGTGCGCTGCTTATAGACCGCATAGTACAAGTCCATCAGCTTTTGATCGTGATCGCCCGCGACGACCATCTCACCCATCACATCGCAGGCATCGATGGGTTGACCCGCCTCGATAGCTCTAGACTTCGAAAATGTCTGGGCTGCCTCCTTGGCGTCGTCATATACCAAGAACGCCGTGCTAGCGGTCCATATTAAGTAGAAGGCGAGCCACAGTCGCCATAATCGCCGATGCCGATTCACCTAGAATCCCCTGCCGGTTCGTGACTTTTGTTGCGAGACACGTTGACTGTTTATATTGCTGTACTCTTGGCGGTATTCTACACACTACGGCAGATGACGTTCTGCCGTGTGCCGAATACCACAAAAGAGGATACAGATATGCGAGATCGTCAGACTGAGGGTGACTCTTTTGCGAATTTCTACCTACGCCATGTCGCCCTGGGTGAAGGTTGCAACTGTGCGGAGTCGTTAATTCGTACGCGTGATCAGAGCAAAACACGAGATGGTGTTTTCACACGCGTTGTTGCAACGATCCGTGGACGATGGAGACGTAATCGCTCTGCTGACCGAAATCGCGCATAGGGTCGGAGAGAGCCAGATGCCTGCCGACGGCGTGAAAGCCATGACCTTCGACGTGTTTGGTACTGTCGTTGACTGGCGCAGCAGTGTCATCGCGGAGTTCCGTGCCTTCGGGGAGACGCATGGGCTCTCTTTGTCCTGGGAGGCCTTTGTGGACGAGTGGAAAATCGGCTACCGACCCGGTATGGATGCCGTGCGCACGGGCGCACTCCCCTGGACCAATGTGGACGGTATCTACCGAACAAAGCTAGAAAAATTGCTGGTGCAGTACGGCGTAAATGAGCTGAGCGAAGAAGAAAAGATCAACCTAAATCAGGCTTGGCACCGATGTGACCCCTGGCCCGACACCGTGGCTGGGTTGACCCGCCTTAAACAGAGATACGTGCTTTCCACGCTTTCAAACGGCGATGTCGCCTGTTTGGTCAACATGGCGAGGCACGGCGGCCTTCCCTGGGACTGCGTGCTTTGCGCGGAGATCTTCCGGCATTACAAGCCTGATCCAGAGACCTACCTTGGCGCAATTGAGTTACTGGGCGTTAAGGCCAGCGAAGTGATGATGGTGGCCGCCCACAACTATGACCTCAAGGCGGCCCGAGGCCACGGTATGCGAACTGCCTTTATACCACGACCCTTGGAGTATGGGCCCGGTCAGAGCTCGGACTTGGAGCCTGAAGAAGATTGGGATGTCGTTGTGCAAGATCTCGAAGAACTTGCGAGTATGATGGGTACTTGATCCGGGCAATAGCTTACAGGGGCGCTAGACGTGGCGATCTTCATTACAGGGGGTTACGGACATATCGCTTCGTGGGCGGCCTTCTTGCTGGCTAAACAAGGACGCCAAGTTATCGTTTATGACAAACGCGACAACGCCCCCGATTACCTGAATGAGGTCTCAAACAACATCGAATTCATAAAAGGGGACGTTCTCGATCTCGAGGCTTTGACGGATGCGTTCAAAACGCACGACGGTGAAATCGAAGGGGTGATCCATACAGTAGCGATCATGGGAGAACAGGTTCAGTTGAATCCGCATCACAACATGTCGGTGAACATAATGGGCCTTGTCAACGTACTCGAGGCGTCGAGAAGTTGTAAGATAAAAAAGATCGTTTATACGAGCACGGGTGCTGTGTATGGTGCGGTGGATGGTTTGGTTCCCGAATCCAGTCCTCCGAATCCCCCCGACCTCTACGCAGCAACAAAGATTTCCGCCGAATATCTCGGGGCCCAATACGGGCGCGCGTTCGGCATCGACTTCAGGGTCGGCCGCTTGTACTTCGTTTATGGTCCAGGGAAATATCCTTCTCGATTCATTAAACTGTACCAACTTGCCTTTGGTGCTTTGGAAGGAATAGAGGGACTGAAGGCGGATAAAGGGGCGGATCAAAGGGTGGACTTTACTTATGTCGAAGACGCCGCCCGAGGGATTGTTCTTTTGTTTGATGCAAAGAACTTAGGGAATAAGACATTTAATATCGCGATGGGTCAAGCGCATACGGTTGGCGAAGCAGCGGAACTGGCACAGAGGTACACGCACTTCCCCGTTAGGATAGATATCGGCCCGGGCGAGCTTATGCGAAGGAGCGAGGCGCTGGATATCAGCAGGGCCGTGAGCGAGTTAGGATACCAGCCGCAGTACAGTTTAGAGGAAGGCGTAAAGCGTTATGCCGATTGGTTAAAGGCGCAAACTAACAGTGAACAGTGACGTAACTTCACGATCCTCTGCCGGTGCACGCTTTCGTGACGCAACTGAGATAGAACAGCCGCTACAGGTGGTCGGGACTATTAACGCGTACGCGGCATTATTAGCAGAGCGGGCCGGTTTCCGGGCAATTTACCTGTCCGGGGCAGGGTGCGCGAACGCATCCTTTGGTCTTCCCGATCTCGCCCTCACCACCCTCAACGACGTTGCCGAAGACGTGCGGCGTATCACCAACGCCACGAGCATACCGCTTCTCGTAGACGCCGACACCGGCTGGGGTCCCGCCTTTATGATCGTGCGCACGGTGCGCGAGCTCACCCGGGCCGGTGCTGCGGGCTGTCACATCGAAGATCAGGTTCAGGCTAAGCGCTGTGGCCATCGGCCAGGGAAGATGTTGGTCTCAACCGACGAAATGGTCGATCGTATTAAGTCCGCAGTCGATGGTCGCTCCGACGACCAATTCGTGATTATGGCGCGTACCGATGCGTACGGTGTAGAGGGTTTAGATGCGGCGATCGAACGAGCGGGTCGCTACGTTGAGGCGGGGGCGGACATGGTCTTCCCAGAAGCGATGCACACGCTCGACGAGTACAAGAGGTTCGCGACTGGGATTAAAGTGCCGATACTTGCCAACCTCACCGAGTTCGGCGAAACGCCTTTATTCACGCCTGATGAGTTACGCCAAGCCGGGGTGCGTCTCGCGCTTTATCCCATATCCGCCTTTCGTGCGATGAGCGCCGCCGCTTTAAAAGTCTATGAGACACTGCGCCGCGAAGGCACGCAGGAGAAGGCATTGGACATTATGCAAACCCGTGACGAAGCCTATGAGGTGCTTGGCTATCAAGATTACGAACGCAAAATCGATGAGCTTTTCACCAAAAAGGATAGCGAGTCATAAATGCAAAGAAAGGTACAAATTATCGGATGAGCGGCCCTTGTTGTCGGACGGCAATTGTCTCCTTTAAATCCGGTCAGGCCATAGAAGGGATTTCGACGAAACACGTGAAGCGTGTTATAGACTGTTGCAACATTAGGAGGGAAGGCCATGGGTGATAGCGAGCAATCTGCGGCAGCGTTGCGTCGTCTGATCATCGGTTATCGGCTCTCCCAGGCACTTTTTGTTGCCGCTAAACTTGGCATCGCCGATTTGCTCAAGGACGGACCACGAAGCGTCGATGATCTCGCGCAGGTAACAGGCTCACATGCACCGTCGCTTTACCGCGTGCTGCGCCTCCTTGCCGGTGAAGGAGTTTTTGCCGAGCAGGATGAAAGACGCTTCAGGTTGACACCTCTTGCGATGCACTTGCAGGGCGACTCTCCTCGCTCGCTTCGCGCCAGAGCCGTCTTCGATGGCGCGCAGTCGAACTGGGGAGCGTGGGGTAACCTTCTGCACAGCGTAAACACAGGCGAGGCCGCATTTGATCACACCTTTGGCATGGGGCTCTTCGACCACTTAAAGCAAAACGCCGCGGCTGCTGCCAGCTTCGACGAGCTTATGGCCACGCAGACGATGCCCTGGGCGCACGCTCTAGTGGATGCCTACGACTTTTCCGAAATCCAAACGCTGGTGGATGTAGGCGGCGGATACGGTGCCCTTCTTGCTGCGATTCTGGCAGCACACCCGTCGATGCGGGGCATTCTCTATGATTTGTCACATGTCATTGCGGGCGCGCGGCCAAACCTTGAGGCTGCTGGCGTCGTTGAGCGCTGCGACACTATTGTGGGCAATTTCTTTGAAACAATACCAGCGGGCGGTCAGGGTTACATTCTCAAGCACGTTCTGCACGACTGGGATGACGATCACTGTGACGCGATCCTTAGGAATTGTCGCCGTGCGATGCCGGAAGACGGGCGGCTCCTGGTGGTCGAGATACTGATTCCGCCGGGCAACGAGCCAGACTATGGCAAATTCCTGGACGTCAATATGTTGGTGATTACTAGGGGGCGTGAACGAACCAAGGAGGAATACCGGGAGCTGTTTGAATCAACGGGCTTCACGTTGTCGCGAGTCGTCTCGACACAGTCCGAGCTCAGTCTTATCGAAGGTTTACCTGTTTAACGGGTGACTTCTCAGCACAAGCCCGAGCTATCGGTTTTGGAGCCAAGCGCAGACGGCGCCTTACCATCAACTCATCAGAACACTTTGGCTGAAGCGTGGCATTAGGCACTCTTCCATCGGAGATTGAACATGCGACAGATCGAAGGCGGTTGTCATTGCGGGAATATCCGATTTCAATTTCTATGGCCGTTGGTGGACACACAGATACCCGTTCGAGCATGCGGCTGTTCCTTCTGCACAAAACACAGCGGCATCTATACTTCACACCCAGAAGCGCAGCTTGCGGTCGAGATAGTCGACCGATCACTTGTTAATAAATATATGTTTGGCACGAAAACCGCAGAGTTCCATATTTGCTCGCGCTGTGGTGTTGTTCCATTTGTCACAAGTACGATTGACGGCCGTGAATATGCTGTAGTCAACGTGAATACTTTTAATGATGTGGATCCTTCGGAGCTAACTTCATCGGTGTCAAACTTCGATGCTGAAACGACGGCCGATCGTCTTGGGCGGCGCAAACGGAGCTGGATTCCCAACGTAAGTGTTACTCACGCTCATCCAGAAGCGTGAGAAATAGGTGGTGTATCCTGGTCGCTCTATGTGGAAGTAATTTGCAGAGGTACGCGATGAACAAGGATAAGGCAAAAGCCTTTACGAACAAGATATTTGGCGATATGGCGGGAGCAATGACAGCCGGGTTGTGTTACGTGGGTACCAAGACCGGACTGTTCAAAGCAATGGCGGGGAAAGGGCCTTTGACACAGGAAAAGGTTGTGCGCGAATCCGGATTGCAGTCACGTTACGTCGAAGAGTGGCTAAAGGGCATGGTGTGCGCGGGATACCTGGAATATGACCCCGATGATGAGACCTATTGCTTGCCCGACGAGCATGCGTATCTGTTGGCCTCAGACGGAACGGATCATTTCGCGGGAGGATTATTTCATATGGCACCGGTCCTGCTTGGCGTGGCACCAAAGGTAGCGGATGCGTTCGAGAAGGGTGGAGGCGTGCCCTTTCAAGACTACGGTGACGCAGGGGTATTAGCGCTTGACCTGATCAATCGAGGGAACTACGAGCATCGGTTTGCCGACTATTGGCTGAAGGCGGTGCCTGATGTGGTCTCGCGGTTGGAAGCCGGAGCGGATGCGTTAGACGTCGGCTGTGGCGTAGGTCGTGTTTCCCTAGCGCTAGCCAAGGCGTTCCCAAAGACACGGTTCGTCGGCGTGGATCTGGATGTGGAGTCGATCCGGCAGGCAAATGCCAGCGCCGAAGCCCACGGTTTGTCCGATCGCGTACGGTTCTTGGCGCAAGGCATGGACGAGCTTGGTTCGGCAGAACGTTTTGATCTTATTACGGCGTGCGACTGTGTTCACGATTTTACGATGCCGGTCGAGACATTGCGGAAAATCCGGGTGCGGCTCAAGCCTGATGGCACGTTGTTCATCATTGAGCCCAAGGTCGCTGACAAGCTAGAGGACAACTGCAACCCCATTGCCACCATGTTTTACGGATTCAGCGTCTTTCACTGCATGACGCAATCCTTGGCTCACGGTGGCGCGGGGCTAGGTACATGCATGGGTCCGGGACGGACAGAGCAACTGGTGCGTGAGGCAGGATACAGTCAGTTTGAGCAGTTAGCTATTAAGAGCCAAGTGAATTTATTTTATGCTGTCCGGCCTTAAGGAATTAGCGCGAAGGAATAAGCGAACAACGGCGGTAAACGGAACGGACGAAGGGAAGACAAAGAAAATAGTGAGCACACACAAAGGTAGCTGCCATTGTGGTCACGTCAGGTTTGAAGTGATCGCGCCTGCGGAGCTTGAGGTGGACGAGTGCAATTGCTCGATGCTTGCTTATCTCCACCTAATCGTTCCGAAGAACCGATTCAGGCTTCTTCAAGGCGACGAGTTCCTAACTACCTACACGTTTAATACGGGAGTGGCCCAGCACTACTTCTGCTCCGTATGTGGAATAAAGTCGTTCTATGTTCCGCGTTCGCACCCGGAGGGTGTTAGCGTGAACGCACGTTGTCTTGATCCCAGCACGATCACGAAGCTTACAATTCGACCATTCGAGGGTGTTGACTGGGAAACCCATACTTCAGAACTGAAACCGCTCGAAGAGTAGACCGTAGGTGACGTGTCACCGAGTCGTTAGTGGGCGTGGCTTACTCAGCCGCGAAGGCCTATCGCATGCATGTAGTGGAGGGTTCGGTGAAGGAAGAACCACTTGCCGTGGAATACATTGGAAGGCCAACAAGACTCCGTGACATGAGACCAGCCATGCTCGTACTTGTCGTTGTCTTGTCAGGAATCGGTTGTTCTTCCAACCGTGCCAGCATACCAGCGTCTAACTATGCTTTAACTCCATGCACCGAGCCACGACCTGAGATTTGTACGCGGGAGTACATACCTGTTTGCGGACAGCGAGAGAACGGCGAATGGAAGACTTACTCTACTGCCTGTACGGCGTGTAGTGACACGCGCGTCTTGGGCTACAAGCCTGAGGCGTGCAAGTGAATTCAGACGAAAGATTGAAGAAATGGAAGCAGTATGACACCAGTCGCTGAACATTGTTATACTATAACATTACAAGATCCGCAGTCCGAGGGGCTTTCATGCCGAGACGACGTATTCTTGTGCCGTTCAAGAAACGCACACACGATCATAAGAAGTGTATCAACCATGCAGTCGCGTCAGCGCAAACCACGTGTGAGAAACGCGGTCTGCGGCTGACAAAGCTCCGTCGCCGTGTGCTAGAGTTAGTATGGCGTCGCCACATGCCGATGAAGGCATACGACATTCTCGACCAGTTGCGCAAGGAGGGTCGAGCGGCCGCGCCGCCCACTGTTTACCGGGCACTAGATTTTCTTCTGGAGGCAGGTTTGGTACATCGCATCGAGTCGCTGAATGCCTTTGTCGGTTGCGGGGGGCCGGGCACGCCCCATTCTGGACAATTTCTGATTTGCCGGCGCTGTCGTGCTGTCGCGGAGATCGATGCGCCGGCGGTAGCAAAGGCGCTTGTGATGGGCGCGGAAAGGCTCGGATTTCAGGCCGATCGGCAAACAATAGAGATCAAAGGATTGTGTTCCAACTGCAGCGGGACCGCCTGAATCTGATGAGACGTGCCGTTCTTGTCATTGCACCCGCGATGGTGGCATTGTCAAGCGGTTCGACCTATGCCGGTATGCTAGCGCTCGAAGGTTTACTTGTGCAGGGCGGCCTCGTGCAGGGTCGTACCGATGCGGATGCGAAAGTGGTCTTTGAAGGGCGTCCGGTACGGGTGTCAGAGGAAGGCCTATTCCTGATCGGCTTTGGTCGCGATGCGCCGCCGCAAGCACGATTACTGATTACCTTTCCAGACGGTAACCGCGAACGGCGTGTGCTCAATATCCAGCGACGCCAGTACAAGATTCAGCGCATCGACGGTCTGCCTCCGCGCAAGGTGAGCCCACCTGAGGAAGAGCTGCCGCGTATTCGAGCCGAGACGACCCTGATCAAGAAGGCACGTGCACGTAATGACGCGCGTACTGATTTCCTCACCGGCTTTACGTGGCCAGTCAAGGGGAGAATAACCGGCGTATACGGCAGCCAACGCATCCTGAACGGCGAACCGCGCCGTCCCCATTATGGACTGGACATCGCTGCACCGGAGGGGACACCGGTTCATGCGCCGGCCGATGCCGTGGTGACACTAACGCATACTGATATGTTTTTCTCCGGGGGCACACTTATCCTGGATCATGGTCACGGTCTCTCATCGACCTTTATCCATTTGAACCGCATTTTAGTCAAAGAGGGCGCACACGTGCGCCAGGGCGATGCGATTGCCGAGGTCGGTGCGACCGGTCGTGCCAATGGGGCCCATCTTGACTGGCGAATCAATCTCTTCAAGCGGCGCCTCGATCCGCAGCTCATCCTCGAATCGATGTCCGCACCTGTCAAGCAATCGTCGAATTAGTCCTTCTATACTTCGAGTAGCAAGTAGCAAGCATGATTAGAAAGTTACAACCGTAATACGCCTTTCCTTGCTACTTATTACTTGTAACTTGTATTTTATTTAGATAGACAGCCGACAATTGCAGAAACGTTAGCCTTCATCATTTCTAGATAGACGTCTGGTCCCGGTTCAAAAGCGGACCCCTGCGGATCTAGCACGCCGCGATCGGCGTCGGTACCCTCGACGATTGTTTTAATGAGTGCGGATTCAAACTGCGGTTCGCCGAACACGCAACGTGCATGCAGTTCTTTGATTGTGGATCGTATTTCTCTGAGACGTCGTGCACTCGGCATGCGGTCAGGGCTAACCGTAATCGACCCTATCGCGTTCAGTGCATAATGCGTCTCGAGATACTGATAGGCATCGTGGAACACGACATAAGGAATATCTCGCACAGTTGCAAGCTTTCGTTCTGCCTCTCGATCCATAACAACAATCCGCTGCACCATCTTCACACCGTTGGACGCATAAGCTTTTGCGTTTGCTGGATCCACATGGCTTAGGGTCCGCACGATCTCATCGACCATCCGTTTGGCGTTGTCTGGGTCAAGCCACACATGCGCGTCGAACTGGCCATGATGGTGTTCCAGTTCGCGTTCTTTATGCTCAGTATGTCGCTTATAGTTCTCACGTGTGCTCTGTTGGGGTCTCCCCCATGCCCCAGCTTCACGATTGCGCAACAGGTTGATCCCCTTGGTCTCCATCAAGTCAACCACCAACGCTTTGTCCCCGAGCGAAGACAGTGGTTTTTGCAGAAAGGTCTCGAGCGATGCGTCAATCCGAAACACTACCGTGGCTTCGCTCAATCTCGCCGCATCCGACGGTCGCAACTGGTAGGCGTGTGGTGAACCGTAACCGCGGACCAGTAGCGTAGGCTCACCGATGCCTGCCATAACGGCCGCGACCAATGAATGCACGGGCGCTATGCTGGCTACCACCTTCGGCGTCCCAGTCGCCGAGGTGCTGAAAGCAAGTGCAAGAAACGCCCCGCAGCAAGCTGTGACAGAAGTGCGTCGCGCGGTCATGCTGCTTTATGGCGGTTACGTCAACGGTTGTGCTACGGTCAGAAAAGCAATGTTATAATGTAACATAAATGACATGGGAGCGAACCTTGGATCAACCGGGATCAAATAAGGTGACGCGGCGAGATCCGTTAATTGAGGCGCGCGGTGTGTCTGTCAGACTCGGTGGGCGACTGGTTTTAGACAACGTCGACCTCCAGGTATCGCGCGGTGAGATCGTCACCCTGGTGGGGCTCAACGGGTCCGGTAAATCGACGCTGGTGCGTACCTTGCTCGGTTTGCTGAAGCCGCAGCGCGGCAGTGTCACACACCTGTCCGGTTTGCGGGTCGGCTACTCGCCGCAGCATGTCTCTAGAGACCCCACCTTGCCGATGACCGTACGCCGATTCTTGACCCTGGGTACACACGCTCCGCCGTCACGTCTCCAGTCTGTGCTTGGCGATGTCGGCGCGCGCGACGTGCTCGATCACCAGATCGCGGATATCTCCGGGGGGGAGCTTCATCGGGTCTTGCTTGCACGCGCGTTGCTGCGGGAGCCGCATCTCCTGGTGCTCGATGAGCCGCTGGCGGGTGTCGACGTGTCGAGTCAGTCAGATCTCTATCGTCTCATCGCGGCTGTGCGGGATCGCTATGAGTGCGGGGTACTACTCGTGTCCCACGAGCTGCATGTAGTAATGGCCGCCACTGATACCGTCGTTTGTATCAACCGCCACGTGTGCTGCAAAGGACATCCACGGTCGGTAGCACGGGATCCCCAGTTCATCTCTTTATTCGGAAGACAGATAGCAGAGACCGTTGCCGTGTATGAACATCATCACGATCATCGCCATGAGGTTACTGGTGCGACCGTACCGCTCGATCAGTCAACGCAAAGCAGCGAGACCAGTTCGTGATGGATGACTTTCTGATTCGTGCTGTGTTCGGCGGCGTTGGCGTCGCGCTCGCGGCGGGCCCGCTCGGTTGTTTCCTCGTATGGCGACGCATGGCCTTTTTTGGCGCAGCACTTTCACACTCGGCGCTACTCGGCGTGGCGCTTGGGTTTCTGCTTGGCATTAACCTTACACTGGGGATTGCCTTATTCTGTTTGCTGCTCGCTACGCTACTCTTGCTGCTCGAACGGCAGCGTTTTCTCGCGAGTGATACCCTGCTTGGCATATTGGCACACGGGACACTAGCCGCTGGTCTCGTCACGATCGCGTTTATGGAAAATTTGCGAATCGACCTCATGGCATATCTATTCGGTGATGTACTGGCAGTTGATATCGAGGATTTGTATTTGATTTACGGGCTGGCGATTGTGACGGCTGTCGCCTTGTTTTTTGTTTGGCGACCCTTGCTTTCGATCACCGTCGAAGAGGATATTGCGGCCGTGGAAGGGGTTCCAGTTACCCGGGTGCGATTGGTGTTTGTTTTGCTTATCGCTACACTTGTCGCCGTTGGTATGAAAGTGGTTGGGATGCTTTTGATCATTTCGCTGTTGATCATTCCCGCCGCCGCCGCGCGCCGGCTGTCGAAAACGCCGGAGCAGATGGCGGTAATCGCAGTAGTGATGGGAGCGCTTTCGGTGGTGTTAGGTTTGTTCGGCTCGCTGCAGTGGGACATTCCCTCCGGCCCCGCTATCGTGGCGGTCGCGGTGCTAATCTTTGGTGTGATCATCACCTGGCCACGTTGGCGCACACCGCAGTCCCAGTGAGCCTTGAAAACTGGTACCAACGGTCGTGACGACAGCGACGTCCACATCTGCTGAGGCACTCCCGTTGGCGACCCCCTCCAGGACGAGCAAGATCTTTCACTGGTGGATGTTTGTGGTATCCGTGGCTTTATTCTACGCTCTCGCTATCGTAGGGCTCAGCTAAGAAAACTCTGTCGCAGTGAGAGCCTTGTCTCAGTTGCTCTCACTGCGTGCAAGAGGATCCTTGGATTAATCGATAGAAGATGAAGGCGCCTCACTTGTAATCGTTCGATGACTTCATTTCTGCTCTTAGTCGGTGCGTTTGTGTCGAGCGTAGTTGTGGCGAATGTTACGGCTTCCAAAGTGGTGGAACTGTGGGGTCTAACATTTGCGGCCGGGGCGCTGGCGTACTGTATTACGTTTCCCATTACGGACGTTGTAACGGAGGTCTGGGGAAAGACCACGGCCAGGAAGGTCGTGTGGGCGGGACTTATGGGCAATATCGTAATGATTGTGCTCATACCGCTGGCTGTTATTTCTCCACCAGCGCCATTCTACGAACACCAAGACGCGTATGCGCGGATTTTGGGTTTTGTTCCTCGTACAGTACTAGCGTCGATTGTGGCCTACTTGATAGCGCAGTTACATGACGTCTGGGCCTTCCACTTCTGGTCGCGAATCACGGGTGGGCGACACCTTTGGCTGCGTAACAACCTATCGACGATGACATCGCAGTTCATCGACAGTGCCATTTTTGTTTTAGTCGCCTTCGCTGGGGTTTTCAGCTGGGAGGTCTTAGTACCGATCTTCATTGGCCAGTATGTGGTAAAGCTTGTTATTGCCGCACTTGATACGCCGGTTGTATACGTCTTGGTTCATCTATGCCGTGGGCGAGGACACGAAGAATGGTCACACTGAAAGCCCGGAGTTTGTGAAATGAAGAATCTAAGGTTTGTGTTAGCAACACTTGTGGTGCTGTACGCAAGCGCAGTCGCTAATGACTACATGGTCGGTGACATCCGTATCGAGCATCCGTGGTCCCGGGCACTGCCCGAGGTGGCGCCCAATGGTGCCGCTTACATGACGTTGTCGAACCGTGGAGCGGTTGCCGACCGGCTGATGTCCGGCTCCTCACCCATTGCCAAGCGGGTGGGGCTACATCGCCATACGATGGAAGGTGGGGTCATGCGCATGCGGCCGGTGGAGGCGATCGAAGTTGCACCGGGACAACCAACGTTACTGCAGCCAGGCGGCCTGCATATCATGCTGATGGGTCTAAAGGAACCGTTGGTCAAGGGCAAGACGTTCCCACTGACACTCAAGTTCGAGCGCGCGGGCAGCGTCGAGCTACTGGTCCCTGTTCAAAAAGCCAACCCCAGCTCTGGCGATGGAGGGTAAACCACCCAGCAAAACTATTGATTTGTGTTATATCGGCCAACCTTGGAACGCATTAGGCTGCCTGTTATGCGTTAGGGCGCGAACCTTTAGGTTGTGACGTGGTCTTCAGCCGCCGTGGTGCACGGCGCTCACTCACGGCAGCCGCAAGCTCTTGCAGCAGGGGCACGCTGTCCTCCCACCCAATACAGGCATCCGTAATGCTCTGGCCATAGACTAGCTCCTGACCCGCAACCACATCCTGTCGGCCCGCCTTTAGATGACTTTCGATCATCACACCCATAATTTGATCATCTCCACCGGCGATCTGTTGCGCCACATCACGGCCAACCTCAAGTTGTCGTTCGTGGCGTTTCCGACTGTTGGCGTGACTGAAGTCGATCATTAAGCGGGCAGGTAAGCCGGCCGCCTTTAGCTGCGTCGCGGCACTGTTCACGCTGGCGGCGTCGTAATTCGGGTCTTTGCCGCCCCGCAAGATAATATGGCAGTCGCGATTGCCGCTCGTTGAAAAGATCGCGGAGTGAGCAGCTTTGGTCAAGGAAAGAAAGTGGTGAGGCTGCGCCGCGGCGCGAACGGCGTCAATGGCGATCTTGAGGTTGCCATCGGTGCCGTTCTTGAATCCAACGGGACAAGACAACCCGGAACCGAGCTCTCTGTGCACCTGGCTTTCCGTGGTGCGCGCACCAATCGCTCCCCAACTGATAAGGTCCGTGACATATTGCGGCGTTATCAGTTCAAGATATTCCGTCCCGGCTGGAACCCCCATGTTATTCAAATCCAGCAACAACTTGCGCGCCAGGCGTAGCCCTTTGTTGATCTGGAAACTGCCGTCAAGGTCAGGGTCGTTGATTAAGCCCTTCCAGCCAACCGTCGTGCGTGGTTTTTCGAAGTAAACCCTCATCACGATTAATAACTCGTTACTCAGCGCAGCGCGCACGTCCGTTAGCCGCGACGCGTACTCTCTTGCTGCCGTTGGGTCGTGAATGGAACACGGACCGATTACGACGAGCAGACGATCCTCTGCACCGTGAAGGATGCGGTGAATAGCATTGCGCGTTTCGTGCGTGATCTTAGCCACTGCCTCTGTTATCGGGAATTCATCGTGCAGCTGGGCCGGCGTGATGACAGCAGCGATCGACTTGATTCTCAGGTCTTCAGTCCGGTATGTCATGTCTGTGAAAAGACTGCTTTCTCCAAGGTGTCTTCGTAAAGCGGCTATTTTACTATGTCACCATAGACATGCTTGCTTGAGGTCAGCTTTAGAGCAACATCAAATAAATCGAGGTCGTACGCGAGGTCGGGAGTTTCCCCGATGGTCTCACGCCCCGAGCACTGACCAGACTACGTGCGCGAGCTCACATTTTGTCCTAGCCTCCACGATTTCACTGATCCATTAGCTCGCTAGCGGCTTTCACCAGCGCATCAAAAAGGCGTTGCTGCACCGGGTCTTCCGCCGCAGTCATCTCTGGGTGCCATTGGACACCGATAAGCCACGGATGTTCGCGCATCTCGATCGCCTCGATAGCACCGTCGGGTGCATGAGCGACAACTTCAAAACCTGATGCGACGTCCCGTAATCCCTGGTGGTGCCAGGACACACAGATGAATTCCAGTTTCTTCACGACTCCTGCTAGTTCGGATTCTTCATGTACCGTTACTGCGTGGTGAATCGGTTCTCGTGGGGGCGCTCGGTGAGGGGTCATCTCGCCCACTACGTCCGGCAGATGCTCAAACAGCGTGCCCCCAAGCGCAACGTTGAGAACTTGTGCCCCGCGGCAAATCCCCAATGTAGGTAACCCGCGATGGATCGCTGCCCGCCCCAACGCCAGCTCGCTTGCGTCGCGCTCGCGATCGACCATGTAAATGGTTTCGTGGCGACTACCGCCATAATGCTCTGGGTCGATGTCTCCGCCTCCGGCAAAGACCAGGCCATGTACGTGCCCGACGAACTGCTGCCATTGACCCTCTCCCGGAGGCACCAATACGGGAATTCCGTCAGCTCGCCGCACTGCGTCAATATATGCGGCTGGCAGCTCAACCTTGTTCTCCTCGTTACGGGCATAAGTCGTAATCCCAATAAGGGGCACCTTGTTGTCGCGCTGTGTCTTCACGTCGTTCATTTCAGACAAAATTACCGTTGCCGTCTCTAATCAAACGTGGGATATATATTATCCCATGTGACCCTCTTGCACGATGATGGGTCGCAAAAATAATTTTAACGAGATTAGGCCTCGGAGGGTGCCATGGAGCCGAAAGATGTTCACACTACAGCTGATGCCAAAACGATTGTCGAGCAACGCAACCTTTCGCATGTCAAGGTCGGCGTGTTCGATATCGATGGGGTCCTGCGTGGCAAATACATGTCACGGGAAAAGTTCTTTTCGGCGCTGGAGAAAGGTTTTGGTTTTTGTGATGTCGTGCTGGGCTGGGACTCGTATGACCAGCTCTACGACAACGTGACCTTCACTGGGTGGCATACCGGCTATCCCGATGCCCCGGTGCGCATCCTACCAGAGAGTTGCCGCCCTTTACCCTTTGAGGGCGACATGCTGTTTTTCCTCGGAGAGTTCGCGCCGCCGGCAGAATCACTGTGTCCCCGCGGCGTCCTTACGCGGGTGCTGGAGAAGACGCGCACGATGGGCCTTGAATCCTATGGTGCGTTTGAGTACGAGTTCTTCCTCTTCGAGGAGACACCGCATTCCGTGCGCGAAAAAAAGTACCGCGATCTAAAGCCGCTTGCACCGGGTTTCTTCGGGTACTCGGTGCTGCGCAACTCTGCGTATGCGGAGTTCTATCACGCACTGCTTTCGATTTGCGAGCAGATGGACTTTGGTCTTGAGGGCTTACACGAGGAAACGGGCCCCGGAGTGCTAGAAGCATCGATCGCTGTCGATGAGGCGGAGGCCGCTGCCGACAAGGCGGCCCTGTTCAAGACATTTACCAAGGTCGTGGCCCAACGCAACAACCTGATCGCGACGTTTATGGCCAAGTGGTCGCCCGACTGGCCGGGCCAGAGCGGCCATATTCACATGTCGCTTAAGGACATGCAGGGCCAAGCTGTCTTCCACGACCCCAAGCAGCCGCACAACATGACCGAGATACAACGTCATTTCGTGGCTGGCCAACAACGCCTCATGCCCGAGCTGCTCGCCATGATCGCGCCCACGATCAACTCGTTCACCCGACTTATTCCCGGTTTTTGGGCGCCGACCGAGGCGAGCTGGGGCATCGACAACCGTACTTGCGCATTACGTGTCATTCCCGGCAGTGCGAAGGCGCAACGCGTGGAATACCGCATCGCCGCCGCCGATGCCAATCCATATATTGCCCTGGCGGCAGCGCTGGCTTCTGGGCTTTACGGCATCGAGCAGAAGCTCGAACCGGAGCCGGCGGTTGAGGGCAATGCCTATGAAAAGAAGTTCCCCAAGCGGTTGCAGCTCCCCGCCACCTTATGGGAGGCGGCGCAGCGACTCAAGGCCTCGAAGATGGCGCGAGAGTGGTTTGGCGACGCCTTCGTGGATCACTATGCGGCCACCCGTGAATGGGAAGAGCGTGAGTTCCGCAAGCACATTACCGATTGGGAGATGGAGCGCTATTTCGAGATCATCTGAATAAATCAGATACAAGATACAAGGGACAAGATACAAGAAAAACCAAGCCCGAGATCCATACTGCAAGGATGTCGACTCGCTCCTCCTGTGGTTTGGCAGCCGGGACCCGTTGGTCGTAGTGTTACGGTTCGTTGCAACCATGTGTTAGGATGGATAACCCATAAAAAGCAGGTCCCGTCCAATCGCGTAATAAGTATCTGAAAATATTCGCCTTTTTCTTCGAGCAACAGCGAACTTTGCGTTAGGTGAGGACGAGTCTGTCACCGGCGCGGCCGGTGTGGGGGTCCGCCTGTTCGCTATCTTTCATTTGAAGGAGAATGGGTTATGACAGAAAAAGATGTTGAAGTATCAGAAGCGCAAATTGCCGTTCACTGGCAGGAGGAAGGATATTACCACCCTTCGAAAAAGTTCATTGCCCAGGCGAACATGACAGATGAAAGCATTTACGATCGGTTTAGCCTGGAGAACTTTCCCGAGTGCTTCAAGGAATACGCGGACCTGCTGGATTGGTACAAGTACTGGGAAAAAACGCTAGATAGCAGTAACCCGCCTTTCTGGAAATGGTTTGTCGGGGGTGAGCTCAATGCATGTTTCAACTGCGTCGACAGGCATCTCGCGAAGCATAAGAACAAGACCGCCATCCACTTCGTACCGGAACCTGAAGATGAGCGTATCGAGCATGTGACCTACCAGGAGCTCTTTATCAGAGTCAACGAGTTTGCGGCGCTTCTTCGCGACTTCGCCGGCCTGAAGAGAGGAGACCGGGTGACGCTTCATATGCCGATGACGCCAGAGCTGCCCATCACGATGCTCGCCTGCGCCAGGCTCGGCGTGATTCATTCGCAGGTATTCGCAGGTTTCAGCGGCAAGGCCTGCGCGGATCGAATCGTAGACTCGGGAAGCCGTGTGCTCGTTACCGTGGATGGCTACTATCGCAGTGGCAAGCTCCTGGATCACAAGGAAAAGGCCGATATCGCGGTCGAGGAGGCGAAGAAAGAGGGCCATAAGGTCGATAAGGTTCTCGTGTGGCAACGTTATCCAGGAAAATATTCAAGCCCGACACCGCTGGTCGATGGCCAGGATTACATTGTCAACGATCTGCTGAAGGATTACCGCGGGAAGAAGGTTGAACCGGAGCGCATGAAGGCGGAGGAACCGCTCTTTCTCATGTACACCAGCGGTACCACGGGCAAGCCCAAAGGTTCGCAGCATAGCACCGGCGGCTATCTGGCCTATGTAACGGGGACGTCGAAGTATGTACAGGACATTCATCCAGAGGATGTCTACTGGTGTATGGCGGATATCGGCTGGATAACTGGTCACTCTTACATCGTCTACGGCCCTTTGGCCGTGTGTGCCTCCTCGGTCGTGTACGAAGGATTGCCGAATTATCCCGATGCCGGGCGGCCATGGCGGATTGCAGAAGACCTTGATGTAAATATCTTTCACACGTCACCCACGGCGATCCGGGCTTTGAGAAAGGTCGGGGCTGATGAGCCGCCGAAGTACAACTATCACTTCAAGCATATGACCACCGTGGGCGAACCGATCGAGCCCGAGGTGTGGAAGTGGTATTACGAGGTCGTTGGCAAAGGCGAGGCGGCTGTCGTCGATACGTGGTGGCAGACGGAGACCGGCGGTTTTCTTTGCAGCACGATGCCGGCTATAAGCCCGATGAAACCTGGTAGCGCTGGTCCAGGCGTGCCCGGTATCCATCCGATCATCTTTGATGAGGACGGAAAGGAGATTCCTCGTGGTGCCGGCAAAGCGGGTAACATCTGCATTCAGAACCCCTGGCCCGGCATCATGCAGACCATATGGGGGGACCCTGATCGCTTCGTCGAGGTGTACTACGCGCGGTACTGCAAGGACAAGAACAGCAAGGACTGGCGCGACTGGCCCTACATGGCCGGTGACGGGGCGGTTGAGTCTCCCGACGGGTACTATCGTATCCTTGGCCGCATCGATGATGTCATCAACGTCGCCGGTCATCGGTTGGGAACCAAGGAGCTCGAGTCGGCCGCATTGGTTGTGCCGGAGGTGGCGGAATCGGCGGTGGTCGCACTTCAGGATAAGATCAAAGGCATCGTACCCGATCTGTATGTTTCCCTAAAACCCGGGATCGACGCGTCTGAAGATCTACGTAAAAAGGTTTCAGAAACCGTTGTTAAGGAGATCGGCCCCATTGCAAGGCCGAAAAATGTATGGATTGTGCCGGATATGCCCAAGACGCGGTCCGGAAAGATTATGCGGCGGGTGCTGGCAGCGATCTCCAATGAAAAGGATGTGGGGGACATAACGACGCTGGCAAACCCTGAAGTTGTGGAACAAATCCGGGATCTGGAAAAGGCATAGAAGTACACCGATAGAAATATCCTTACCGGCCGCCTGAGGCGGCCGGTTCTTTGTCTGCAAACCTACGATCCACCCTGCAGACCGTACAGTCATTACTTGTAGGCGGGATGAGCAAGCCAGACCTTCGCATCTCGGTTGCGTGTTACGCAGGGTATCGAGGGGACGAAACCCCGCAACGGTTTTCTATCGGTGAACGAGACGTTATGGTCGTAGAGGTCCTGGACCGTTGGCTTGCTTCCGATCATCGATATTTCAAAGTGCGCGGTGATGACGACGGTGTTTATATTCTCCGTCATGAGGTTAACGCAGATCGTTGGGAACTCACTATGTTTGCGCGTTGAACACCGCGGATCCGATCCGTTGGTGTCGTGTGCTACCATCGTTTACTCGTGATCGGTAGAAAAACATTATCACGCGGAGGATAGGTATATGGCGCTTAAGGCAGTAGTCTTGAACCTGGCACATAATGTGGTCTACTTCGCCAAGCTCTTGAAGGACAACCCGATTCCGACGAATCTGAAGCAACTCATCGCGGAGGCACAGGAAGCCAGTCAGGATGTCTGTCCGCCTCGCCATGGGGGCGGAGCTTAGCGCCGTCCCAAAATCGTGCCGAAAGACGGTTTGGCAGCGCTGCGCACTGGGTGACCCGTGTACTGCCGCCACGTCGGTTGAAGATCGATAGCGCCTCGTGCGGGTAGCTCCAGCGAACCGACACAAGGGATGGATTAACACTCAGCTAACGTGGACAGCCTCGCCTTTATTGTCATCGCGACCTGTATCCTGGGTTTTGGATTAGTCTCGGGACGCGTGCAGAAAAGCGTCATTACGCCACCCATGGTGTTCGTCTTGTTCGGGCTCCTGGTGAGTCCGCGTGTGTTCGGTTGGGTGGACTTCGATCTCGATAGCCGCTTAATCCACATCTTGGCTGAGCTTACCCTCGTGCTGGTGCTATTCACCGATGCTTCACGCATCGATCTGCGCCTCTTGCGTAAGCAACACGATCTACCCATACGTTTGCTTCTAATAGGATTGCCCCTAACCGTTGTCGCTGGCGCACTCATTGCCTCTCTCGTGTTCGATGTGTTGACGTTTTGGGAAGCAGCGGTGTTGGCGGCCATTCTAGCCCCCACCGACGCGGCCTTAGGCCAGGCCGTCGTGAGCAGCCCGCGGGTCCCGGTGCGCATCCGCCAGACACTCAACGTCGAAAGCGGGTTGAATGACGGGATCGCCCTACCGGTCATCTTGATTCTGTTATCAGTCGCTGGCGCCGCCGAGCACAGCGGTAGCGCGAGTTTCTGGCTGCGATTTACCGCACAACAGGTGATCCTAGGACCGTTAGTCGGTATTGCCGTTGCTTATGTGGGCGGCAAACTGATCGAGCGAGCCGCGCGCAGCGGCTGGATCAATCACACGTTCCAAGATCTATCGGCCCTTGGGCTTTCATTGCTTGCGTTCGCCGGCGCTGAGTTTATCGGCGGTAACGGATTTATTGCCGCGTTTTGTGCTGGTCTTACCCTGGGCAACTGCTCACGCGCCCTGTGCACATGCCTCTACGAGTTCGCCGAGGCTGAAGGGCAGTTATTGACGCTACTTATCTTTATGGTATTCGGGGGGGCGATGTTGCCGTTGGTGATCGATCATGTGAGTGGATCCACAGTGCTGTACGGTCTTTTGAGTCTAACCGCGATAAGGATGATCCCCGTGGCAGTCGGCCTCGTCGGTGCACACTTGCGATGGGAGACAGTGGTGTTCCTGGGCTGGTTCGGACCGCGTGGCATCGCTTCAATACTCTTTGCCTTATTGGTCGTGGAAGAATCGGAGTTGCTAGGACGCGAAACTATTCTCGTTATCGTGATGACCACGGTCGTCCTCAGCGTGTTCGCCCACGGGCTGACCGCCTACCCGGGCGCCAACTGGTATGCCGCCAGGTTCGCCGAGCGCAAACGCAAGCGCGATGTGCCAGAGCATCAAACCGTGAGCGAGATGCCGGTGCGTCTGCCTGAGTCGGGTTCAAAGTAATCAGCGCTGGTGGGCTTGCGCCACGAGTTGTGGCAAGAGCTCACCGGCCGGTCCGAACAGGTTGACGTCGGCATGGGTCGACAACGGCGTGCGTTCGGGATTGATTTCGACCACCCGCGCACCGTTTTGCTGGGCCATGAAAGGGAGGCTCGCGGCTGGCTGGATCAAGGCCGAGGTACCGATCACGAGGAACACCTGCGCGTTCACCGTCGTCTCGCCAGCCGCCCGTAACACATCGCTTGAAAGTGCTTCGCCGAACCATACCACCGCCGGGCGCAGCAGCGCCCCGCACGCACAGTGTGGCGGCAGCTCTGGCAGTGGCACATCCGTGTTCTGGCTTTCCCGGCCACATCGGGTGCAACGCACCCACCACAGATCGCCATGGAGCTTGAGTGTGCGGTGCGAACCGGCGCGGTCGTGCAGTCCATCGACGTTTTGGGTAATTAAAGTAAAGTCCGGTACGGTGTGCTCGAGCTGCGCTAGTGCATAGTGCCCAGCGTTAGGTTCGGCTTCGGCTACACGTGAGCGTCGCCAGTCGTACCATTCCCAAACCAGTTGGGGGTTTCGGGCGAAGGCTTCCGGCGTGGCGAGATGTTCCGGTCGATGCTGCCGCCATAGACCGCCGGGACCGCGAAACACGGGTACCCCGCTCTCGGCCGAGATGCCGGCACCGGTCAGTACCGCAACGCGATCCGCTTCGTCCAGCCAACGGTTCACGGTTTCGATATCGGACATACCATTCACACAGAAACTTATTCGCAGGCTCTACGATTTTATAGTTGTGCAGATAGTACAAGCTGTTTTCCAAAGCACAAGCGTCGCCCCGCAGCGCTACGGTTGTTCGGACAACAGGCTATAATAAGGCGTCATGCGCTTCGCTTTCTTCGCAGCAATAACGATCCTAGGTTTTGCGGCCGGTCTCGGCGGCGGTTATCTGTGGCAGCAATATGCCAACCCTGACGTACAGCTGCAGCGTGCAACCCAGCTCGGTGACGCTGCACAGCCGCTCCCAGATTTCCAGTTGCAGGATCAGGACCGCCGTCCCTTTACGCAGGCGCAATTTCGCGGGCGTTGGACATTGGTTTTCTTTGGTTATACCCACTGTCCTGATATCTGCCCGTTGACCCTAACGGAAGTGAAGGGTCTGTATAAAAGGTTGGCGGAGACACCCTACCAGAAGGACACACAGATTGTATTTGTTTCCGTTGACCCGAAGCGCGACACCCCAGAGTTTCTTAAGCGTTACGTACAACACTTCCACTCAAGTTTTATGGGTGTAACAGGAAGCCAGGAGCAATTAAACCGACTGACGCGCGCGCTGGGGATCGTGTATCGGTACCGGGGAGAAGGAGACGACTACTTGGTCGATCATTCTTCATCGATGTTGCTCGTAGATCCGGAGGTGCGACTTTACGCAACATTCTCGGCTCCACACGAGGCGAAGGTCCTCGCCCACGACTACATTGCGATCCGTGATATTGCTTCGTAATCACACGCCTCGTGTTACGCGCTGCTGTTCTGTTCGGTGGTGATCAGCGATCACCTGGGCGACACAGCAGGTGAGTTTTTTCGCGGTGGGAATATCCAAGAATTCGTTGGGCCCGTGGGCGTTCGAGTGTGGTCCGAGTACGCCCGTGATCAGGAATTGGGCATCTGGAAACTGTTCCCCCAGCATTGCCATGAATGGGATCGTGCCCCCTTCCCCCATGTAGGCAGCCGACGGACCAAAGTAGGTCTTGGACGCATCGTCGACCGCCTGAGACAGCCATGGGCTTACATCGGGTGCGTTCCAGCCGGTGCCTCCTGACTCTGGTTCGAACCGAACCTTTACGCCGTAAGGTGGATCGCTCTCCAGGATCTCTTTTAATCTGCCGGTCGCCACTTCCGCGTCACAGGTCGGAGGGAGGCGCAATGAAATCTTAGCCGCTGTCATGGGACGCAACACATTCCCGGCATCCGTCAAGGGTGGCAATCCGTCTGCACCTGTGATCTCGAGAGTGGGTCGCCACGTGCGGTTCAGTATCAACTCCGACAGCTCCTTCGATGTCGGGTGCGCGGTATCGACAAATGGAAACTTGGTGTAGACCTCATCACCTAGCACCTCTGCTGCTTTTGCCGCCTGCTCTGTGCGCTGTGGAGGAATCTCGACGTGGAACTCGCGAGGGATCACCTCTCCTGAGGACTCGTTATCGAGACGGCTTAATAGTTGTCGCAAGACGCGGAAGCTAGAGGGCACGATGCCGCCGGCGTCGCCGGAATGGACGCCTTCGGTCAGTACGTTAACGACCAAGTTACCACCTGCGAGGCCGCGTAAGGATGTCGTGCACCAGAGCTGGTCGTAGTTACCGCAGCCTGAGTCCAGACATATCACCAGATTCGGGTTACCGATACGATCGCTCAGCGCATCCATGTAAAAGGGTAAGTCATAGCTGCCGCTCTCTTCACAGGCCTCGATAATGACAACCAAGCGAGCATGTGGAATGCCTTGCCCCTTAAGCGCACGAATAGCGGTGAGTGATGCGAATGCCGCGTAACCATCATCGGCGCCGCCGCGCCCATACAATCTTTGGTCTGCAATCACTGGATTCCACGGCCCGAAACCATCGCGCCAACCTGTCATTTCCGGTTGTTTGTCGAGGTGGCCGTAAAGCAATACGCATTCGTCAGAGTTACCAGGGATCTCCATGAAGATAAGCGGGGTACGGCCTTCAAGACGTACGACTTCGACCGTCATGCTGCCGATCGATTGGCGTCGACACCAGCTTTCAATGAGTGCCACTGCATCGTCCATGAAACCGTGTTCCTTCCACTGCGGGTCAAACATCGGCGATTTGTTTGGAATTCGGACATACTCGACGAGTTCGGGTACGATCGAATCATCCCACACTTGTTCTACGAACTTGCGGGTTGCATTTGGATCCATGGCGTGATTTCCATTAGCTTAGTTCGAAAGACTCGAGTGTAATAAGTTGCGATACAACTGCAATCCCCTCCCTAGCCCTCCCCAAAGGAGCGAATTGCCCCCCCAAACCCTCCCCGACTGGGGGAGGGACAGGGTGGGGGTGGCTCGGCTTGATTAAAGGGGCAAAACCCCAAGAATCAGACTGCAAAGACAGTGATATCTCGCTCTCAGCACGTACTCCTGCTAACCGGTGCGCCGGGTGTGGGTAAGACAACCGTTATCCGTCGTGTGGCAGACTCCCTAGCAGGGCGACGGCTCGCTGGTTTTTATACGGAAGAGATTCGCGCTGACGGATCACGGCAGGGGTTTCGTCTAACGACCTTTGATGGTCGAGAGATCGTCATGGCTCATGTCGATCTCCCGAAACACGACCGACTGGGAAAGTATGGCGTTGACGTTGCCGCGATCGACAATATCGTGGAAAAGGCCTTGAGATTGGACGAGGAACCTGACATCTACCTCATAGACGAAATCGGAAAGATGGAGTGTCTGTCCGAGCGATTTGTGAGGGCGGTGCGCCAGATCCTGGATTACAAGAAACCCGTCGTGGCGACTGTTTCCCAGCAAGGAGCAGGCCTCATCGCCGCTGTTAAGCGACGGCAAGATACCGAGCTTTGGGAAGTGACACGCGCGAATCGCGACGAACTGGCAGCAGCCATCGTCGCCTGGCTTGGTTTTGGACGTTGAGTCAGCTAGGTCGCGGATCTCACGCCGCCTCGTTTCTCCAGTGCGTCGTCAATCCTTGACCCCGATTAGCTCGCGACAAACGCGGCGAAGCCGGTCATGTACGCCGTGAGGCGTTCTCTTATATCGTCCTCGACAAGGTTCCCGGACGCATCGAAAACTTTGGAGGCGTTGCCCACATAGAGCTGACTGCCAAACCAGGGCCGCATCCCGAGGGCCCTGAATACTGGGAGCCACGCTGTCTGGGCCAGGCGCGTACCCAACGCCCCCGGTGTTGTACCTATAATACCCACCGATCGATCGCGAAACACGCGCCGGATATCGGTGGGTGGCCGCGTGAGCCAGTCGATTGCATTCTTAAGGACGCCCGGCAAGGAGTTGTTGTACTCGGGTGTCACCAACAGCAGTCCGCCCGCGTTGGCTATGCGATCTTTGAGCTCGGTGACAGGCCCAGGAATACCTTGGCTGGCTTCAAGATCACCGTTATACAATGGGATATCTTTTATCGACGCAATCTCCAGCACGCATCCTTGAGGCACCACGTCGGCCGCCGCACGGAGCAACGCTGCATTGTAAGAACCGTTCCTCACACTACCCGCAATGCCGATTATGGTTGTCATCCTTTATCTCCAAATTGGGACTGACCATTGATTCTGAGCAGACCGGTTTGTTGAGACCTCAAAGTCGAGTGTAGCGAGTCCGTTATGGGCAGCAAAGTGTCGCCAAGGGGCACGCGTGCTTTACTGCGAAGAGTGAGGATTCGTTTCAACTATAGGGCGCGACAGCTTAAGATGAAAACGTATGTCTCATCTAGGAGTGGCCGGCCGCATGATGCAGCAATACCATTCGCGCCACGAATCAGGCGCCGAAAAAAGCGCGAGTTGTTTTCAGGGTCTCTTGAAGGACCGCGCTCGGGTAAGAGGCTAAGGGGTTAGTTAGCTGCTCGCCTTGCGCCCTTCACGGAGCGAGCCTTAGTTCGGGGTCGACGCTTATTCTTGCGCTTGCTGTGATGGAGGTAGCTCACCGATGTGCGCGAGGACGCGGCGGCGTGGGATAAATCATCACCGAATTGATTGGCTTCGCGGATAAACTTGCCGATGGCCAGAGCTACTAGGAACCCGACGGCAAACCACCCCACGATGAAAAGCGCAATTTGTTCAATATCCATCGGAGTCCTCCGTGCGTACTGCGTTCCCTGTAATAAGAGAGTGCTATTACTACGAGAATGGTCCAAATTACTCAAGACTGCAATTGTCGGTCGCGACGAAAGGTGCGTCCTGCCAGATAAATGGCAGAATTTGTTCACGTGTCAGTAAAAGACGCACTAGCACGCGCGGGGCAGCCATCCTCCGTAGGTTTAACTTGGTGCCTCGGACATCTATTGATTGCCGGCGTTACAAGGTCGTGGGTATCCGTAGAACGTCTCGGCGACAGCTTAGTTTGGAAGGGGTCAAACCCGTCATCGGCCTGGCTCGTCGAGTTATCCCAGGCGGTTGCGGTCTGGGTTGAGCTGCTGGGTGTTTCCTCGAGGGTGCAGATTAGATCAAGCAGCCGAATAAGTTGTCGCGATACCAAGAATTCAGCAATCGCACGGCGGCGTACGTTGCGGCCAAGATGCCTTGCGAGCGCCTTATCACCGAGCACGTGGCGCGTGTCCGAGTGCTACCGAACGTTGGCAGGATCCCAAGGATAGCGGTCGCTGGGAGCGGTTGTTACTGGGCCGGACGCCATGAGCGCGCGTTTATAGTCTTTCTGCCGGACGGTCGCCGATCCAGTTTTTAAGCAGACCAAGTGTGCCGAGCGCCACAAACCAGATCAGCACCCACCCCGGCATGCTCAGTCCCAGAAAGGTCCAGATAACCTCTGCGCACTCACCCGAACGGGTAAACACGATCTTAAGAACCTCGGTCAGCGGCAGTATCTCGAAGAGATACTCGAGGTCCGCCCCACAGTCCGGAACTTGACCCGCCGGCAGGTGCTGCAGCCAGACATGGCGCCCCGCAATACTCGCACCAACCAACGCCGTGATAGCGATAAGCACGGCATAGATTCGAGATCCAATGCGCCCGGCATTGTGCAATCCGGCGATCAGAAACACGATGCCTAAGGCGGACATACCCACACGCTGGAAGATACAGAGCGGACAGGGCTCGAGGTCCACGTAATGTTCCAGGTAATAGGCATAGCCTAAGAGCGCGGCACACAATAGAAACGCGCCGAGATTCAACCAACGCGCTGGCAATATACGGAGAAAGGTCATCGCACGTGTCGTAAAAACGTCACTCCTATGCACTCATGTAGACTGGCATCTAGGCCTTTTTGAAATTCAACCTGGCTGGCGAAACCAAGACGCCGAATTGTTCGCACCATATTACGACACTACCATAGCCGGTTAGTTTAACGCCTTGGGGTATGGCGTAGTTTTGACTACCCTTGAACGCCCGCAACCGGCCCAGGTCGACAAACATGCTGTTCTTCACGTCTGCGGCTGAGGTCACGTTGTCGCTAGGCACAAGATAAACATGGAACTTGGGTCCTGGGCCGACCACAAAGTCCTTCTCTAGATGAACGACATCGTTGTAGACGATGACGCCACCGCGCCCATAATGGATCGGGTCAGATGGGTTCGCGTGGATGAAGGTCCCAGTCGCGACTACCTGTTTTTCATCCAGATCTTCTATCGTTTCGCTCGCAACGATGTCGGCGAGAAATATGTAAGGGTAAAAGAAAATACCCAAGGCAAAGCCCAAAACAACACCAAGGACACTGCCAATAACAAGCCCAATAATCAGTCTTTTCATGTGTGTGAACTTATGCTCTTAGGGGTTGTATGGTCCGAAAAATGAACATTCGCGTGGCGAACCCAATTTAGCATAAACCCAATTAATCCACATCATGATAGTCGTCTGACCGGGTCGCCCGGCAGTTGCTATATGGCCTTGCGGGTGTGGACCGACTCGACAGACGTGGGTGACCGAGGGTCGCGGTTCGAGATTACATTAGAGCTGTGACACCATCATATCGTTCGTGTCGCCGAGCCGGTCGACCAGTATATTCAGAAACTTCCTGTTAAAGCGTAACTGCAAGTTTTCTGAAGCCTGCAATAAAGAAGGGGCTTTAACTTTGAGCATACTCACGTCGGTTTTAGCGATGACACTGGCAACTCGGGGAACGCGTGTATGGGGGTGCTTTAACTTTCCGGCAAGGCTAGCCTCGTTTAGGAACAGCTTTTTGAAATGCCGACCGGGAACCGCAGCGTGAGGGCGGTCTTCAAGTAGTCACGGCCAATTGGCCGGATGGCGCCCTGTTACGACTTGCTCTGCGGGGAAAACGGTCCTGTAGCTGCAGTAGCAACTGGCTACAAACACGGGCAAGACCAATGTGCCCCCGACGAACCAGATGAGATAGGTGGCGGTGCGTGAAACCGTGGACGTGAGCGTGCCTAGGATAAACGGCGCGAGTAATACTCCCATGATTACCAGCACCGCTACGATATGACGTCCAGCAGCTCGAAAGCTCTGGCTGAGCGCCGGCACTAAGGCTTGGTCCTGCAGGAATATCAGTGGTATGGCGTAAACCAAGGACAGCGCGAGGCCCAAGTAAAGCACTAACGCCACAAGCCGCGTCACTAAAGCCGAGAACAATGTTACCGTATCCAGAGTCCAGAGATTGCCTATCCAGGCGCCATCGCTGATCAAGTGCGCCAATATATTAATAAGGAGCACCACTGCCAGGGTGTAAATGCTGACCATTAACACGGTCATGACGTGCTTTTCGTGGGTGATTACGCGAACTAGCTCCTTCGGCGCCCGCGCGAGCGCCGCGAACTTCAAGGATGTCGGTAGCGCTATCTTTTGCCTGCTCAAATCGTGAACCGTCAATAGGGCACTCGCGGCCAATAGGGGTATGGTTAGCGCGATCAACAGGCGACCAAGTAAGGGAATGAGGGTGAGCAGAATAATGATAGCCATGGCTGCCAGCGCCATACCCGAGAGCAGCCAGGGATTACGTTTAACCAGACGTCGGCCGCAATCGAGCCAGCGCGCACCCATTTTTGCTTGTTTACGTAGTTGAACCATGAGCATCGGATCTATCCCGCATACGATTCCCCGAAGTTCTTAACGCTATCCGAGGGCAGACTAAGCATAGTATATTTTGCCATCCCTACCTCTAAGTCTAGTTGGAATTGATGGAGACACCCATCGTCGAAATCACGCCGGCTTCGCCGGACCAGGAGTGGATTATTAAGAGGCTACTGGCAGACAACGACCTCCCGTCTCAGGACGTCTCGTGCCATCTTGAGCATTTCCATGTCGCTGTAATACGGGGTGAGGTAGTGGGGGCGGTAGGGGCCGAGCTGCACGGGCCGGTTGCGTTACTTCGATCGCTGGTTGTATCGGAGCCGTTCCGCCGTCAGGGTGTTGCGCGACAGCTTTACGACTGCATGGAATCGTACACGCGCGCAAGGGGTGTAAGCGCCTTGTATCTGTTGACGATGTCGGCCGCGGGATTTTTCCGAAAGATCGGTTTCAGCGAGATCGGGAGAGAAACCGTACCGGACAAGCTCAAGGAAACACAAGAATTCGCCGTTTTCTGTCCGTCAAGCGCAACCTGTATGGTAAAGCGCCTCGGGCAAGGTAAAAGCTAGGAATCACACTGGGTCATCATGTTCAGTTGTAAGGCCTCATGTTCTTTGGCTATGTGAAGCGCAATTGGTAGAATTTTGACACTCGCCTGTCTTATTGTATTCCTACAGAGGAACGCCGCGTGGCTACTAACGACATAAGCGATGTGATTCCGGGGTCGTTGAGCCTGGTTGCCGCTGGACCCGCCCACAAGGATGAGCTCTGCAGCATGTTAGAGCAATCGAGTATGTTCGGAAACCTGTCCAGAAGGCGGTTAGAAGCTCTAGCGAATTATGTGCGAGCCTTCCGTGCGGAGAAAGACACGACAATATTCATCGAAGGGCAACTTGCTGGGTTTATGTGCATCATCATCGAGGGGCGGCTAACAATTTTCAAAGACAGCGGGACCGGCCGGAGCAAACAAATTGCCGAGGTCGGTCCTGGTAAGAGTCTAGGCGAGATGTCCATGATCGACGGTTTACCGCATTCCGCTACCGCGGTGGCGATCGAACCGGTGACCCTCGTCACGCTGACCCGCGATGACTTGAACCGCATTCTCGAAGAAAAGCCGAGACTTGCTGCGAAGATTTTGTGGCAGTTCGCGCAACTCATGAGTCAGCGCTTGCGCAGGATCAGCGGCATGTTCGTGGACTCCTTGGAATAGCGCCTGACTGAGGTCAAATTATGAGCGAAGAGATCTCAGTCCGGACCGGGGAAGAGCGTGATGCGAGTGCGCTAATAGAGTTCAACCTTGCGATGGCGCAAGAGACGGAAAGCAAGGAGCTCCCAACAGCGGTCGTATCGGCGGGGGTGCGCAATTTGCTTGAGAACCCACACTATGGGTTTTATGTGATCGCCGAGAAAGGGGAGGAGATCACGGGTTGCTTGATGGTCACCACGGAGTGGAGTGACTGGCGCAATGGTGAGTTCTGGTGGATTCAGAGTGTCTATGTGAGACCGGAGTTTCGGCGCCAGGGAATCTATCGGAAGCTATACGAATCCGTGCGCACTAGGGCAGCTATGAAAGGCAATGTCTGCGGCTTCCGGCTGTATGTGGAACAGGAGAATGCTGTTGCCCAACGAACCTATCAAGACATGGGAATGGAGGAGACCTCCTATAAGTTATTTGAGGAGCTCACCAAGCCGTAGACAACGAATGGCGATGATATCGCCTCAGCTCAGCAACTTCCTCACGAGTAGAAGGGCGATATAGCTCAGTGCCGCTAACCCGACTAAGGCTAGCAAGTCTTTCATATCGAAGAACCCGTCGAAGTACGGTAAGTCAACCCCCGAAGGTCGGGCCAGGAGCACCGCGATTACAACGGATGCCAGAACATGAAGCGTCGTTTTAGTTTGTCTGGTTAGCATAGGTACCCCTTCACACCGGTCTTTCGCGCACAGATCTAACGGCCAGATAATAGCAGTGGTCGAGTCACTGTAATAATAGGAAGAGGAGTTTTGGAATAACCGTGACAAATACAGCCATCAGACATAGCGATAATGACCATGATCGCGCCACGAAGTTCGCTCTTGCCGTATGGATTGGCCTAGTAGGAGTTTGTCTTTTTTATCTCGACCTCACTATCGGTGATCTGCCGGAAAGGGTTCCCAATCGCTTCGACCTTGACGGGCGTCCCGTTGCTTGGTTCGAACGATTCTTTTTTATTGTCTGGGTATTGGCATTTTTCGTCGGTTTGAACGGATTGTTTGCAGGTCTATGGATGTACTTCAAAAAACCCAGACCGCGTACGATCGTCAATATTCCCTGGAAGCATTACTGGTTTGGTGTCCCAGAACACCACGCGGAAGGTGTCCGCAGAGTGCGCTACATTATGGTCCTTAGTGGCATCTTTTCTAACTTCATATGGCTTGTAGGCTATCACCTTTGTGTGCAAGAAGCGGGCATTGTGACCCCTGTTCGGATTTCGGTGAACGGCGGCGTCGGGCTGATTCTGGTTGGTACCATTGTCTTTATAGCCACCATACTGCTGTATATGAAGCCCCGGCGTTGATTCCTCACTACGATTTGGGCGTTTTGCCAACCCATTGCTGAAGCAGGGTTCCGGCAACAATAAACACCAGGCCGACCACGGTAGAGAAACGGATATGCTCATCGACGAGAAAATGAATGAAAACTAGGGAGAGAAAGGGTGCAAAAAAGATCAACGTTCCGACCTTGGCTGTCGTGGACGACAATTTGAGTGCCTTAAGCCACAACACAAACGTAATTCCCATCTCAAATATGCCTACATAGAGGGCCCCAAACAGGCCGACCTGGGGACTAATGTCGATAGTCGAGAACAAAGCTGTCGCCGCCAGGACAAACGGAAAAGCAAAGACAAAATTTAGAAACAAGCTTGCAACCGGATCGTTTGTATCCTTGGTGTTGTAGATCCAATATAGAGCCCAGATGACCGTGCTTCCCAGCGCCAGCATTACGCCGGTTGTATTGCTGAAGCGAAGCGACAACAGATCCCCATGTGTGGAGATCACAACCACGCCAAAGTAACTAATGAAAATAGCACCGAACTCCTTGAGACCGATCTTCTGTTTTAGTAAAGGAACGGAAAGAATGGCGAGCATGATCGCCCAGGTGTAATTGAGCGGCTGCGCCTCCTGGGCCGGCAGCAGGTCATAGGCCTTGAAAAGAACGATGTAGTACAAGAACGGATTGAGAAAACCCAACACTGCGCAGCGGCTCAGCTCTCGTCGGGAATATTGCGTCAGCAGCCACAGTTTCTTCTGGCCCACCAAAACAAGAAAGAGCGTTACAATAGATACGATATTGGCATAGAACAAAAGCTGGATCGGATCCAAGTAGCGAAGTGAGAGCTTGAATGCGGATGCTACTGTGGACCAAAAGAACACAGCCCCTAGCGCGTAGGCATAGGCCTTGCCTTGGCGGGTCATTTTTTATTTTGCTCGCAGGTTTATACCGGTTGCCGAAACCTTGCCTGGTCCTTGACCGGCGCTGGCCATCGCTGAAATCATGGCTAGTTAACACGCATTGCGTTATAGATCAATGCAAATTCTTTGGCTTTACTCCATTACTCCGATAGCAGTTCATTTGAGAGGGCGTATTCTCGCAACAGTTCCTCGGCCTCTTGTCACTCGGGTTTCCGTCTTCGTCGAAACCCTAACTATTATGTATGCGACATATTTACCGTATAGTAATGAGGTTATCGGCTGTATTTCTAAGTTCCGAAGAATCAATTAACTGACTTCCAATCATACCGTGAAAATGCGGTATAACCCAACGACGCGCGCAACTTGAACGGTGTAGTGGCAGTCACTTGTATGAACACACGACTAGCAACCATCGACGACACGGACGCGATTGCGAAGATCTATAACCAAGGGATTGAGGATCGCATCGCGACTTTTGAAACGCGGCCGCGAACCAAAGAGGATATAGCGGATTGGTTTTCCAATTACTACACAGTCGTGGTTGTAGAAGATGAAGATCGTGTCGTCGCTTTTGCGGCGACGTTTCCTTATCGTGAGAGAGAATGCTATTCGGGTGTCCGCGAATTCTCGGTATATGTCGAACGCGGTTACAGGAGGAAGGGCGCCGGACGAGTGGCGATGAACGCACTGATAGCGGAGTCCAAGAAACGCGGTGATTGGAAGCTGCTTTCTCGGGTGTTCCCCGAAAACAAACAGAGCCTACAGCTTTTGTACTCGCTAGGTTTCAGAGAGGTGGGAACGTATAAGAAACACGCCAGGCTGGATGGCGAATGGCGGGACGTCGTAATAGTAGAATATCTTATGGAAGACCAGGTGTAGTAGCTCAGACGGCCTGTTGATAAACCCCTAATTAGGCAGGCGATCAATTAGTTGCCAAAGTCTGGCGATGGATGGAGTGCGTTGGGATTAAGTTTTTCTCTTGATCTGGCAGACAGTGTCAGATGGTCTTGAGTCTTGCCGCTCCGTGAACGACTGGAATCGGCCCAGGCTGTGTCAAAACCCTACTGATTTTGAAGTTCCTGGGACAGTGCTCCACATCAGTGAGAGATTGTTAGCGCTTCAGACCTTGAGTACCACTCTGGTCGGGTACTGTTTGAAATGTAGTTACCACCAACTCCTGTGCTTTTGAGTTTTGACACAGCCTCGGCCATTTTCAGACATTCGAGGCCTGCCTCCGAGGCAACGGTGGAGCCGCCGATAGTGTCGGCCACCAACAATTCAGATTAGCATTGCCTATTAACGAACGTGCTTATTTCCTCTGGAGCGGAAAATACGACAAAAGCACGATCCCCCTGCATGTCGGCTCTGACGATTGCCGGTTTTCCCTTCGGTGGACCGTCCTTGCTCGAATCAGTTTTGAACCGTAGATTGAATTCCCAAAACGTAAACGTCTCCCCGGTGGCGAGAGTGACGAAGTAGGCGTCGGCGC
>JBHIDJ010000018.1:0-37139 GCA_046760105.1 Acidiferrobacterales bacterium
CGGAAAGCCCTGGTAGTGCACGACTCTTACTCGGCCCCATCGGCGCGTCGCTGTGAACGTAACCGGCCGCGGCGGCCCCTGGCCTGTAACGCATCTGCCACAACGGGCTTTGCTTCCGGCAGCTTCACCGCGCGGGCCAGATTGGGATAAGCGGCCGTCTTATGGGGTATAGCCATCGCTTCCACGAAGTGCTGCTGGAAACTCGGTTCTACCGCGGTCTCAATCTTTCGCACGCGGCGTACTAAATCCTCGATTTCGCCACGCGCGTGACAATCGAGCAGGGCAATACGCGCACCGGTGCCCGCGGCGTTACCAGCAGAGGTAACCTTGTCGAGATCGCAGTCGGGTATTAGTCCCAACACCATCGCGTACTTCACGTCGATATGACTGCCGAAGGCGCCTGCCAGCCGAATACGATCGACGCTATCTACCCCTACATGATCCATCAGTAGGCGCGCGCCTGCGTACAGCGCGGCCTTGGCGAGCTGAATCGCGCGCACATCGTTTTGGGTAATGCGCAACGTAACCTCTCCCTCGTGCAAGGTGTAAGCATAGGTGCGTCCATCGGCTCCTATACGCGGACTCTGTTGCATCAATCTTCCATCAATCACGCCATCCTGGTTGATTACGCCAGCCAGGTATAGCTCCGCGATCAATTCGATAATACCCGAACCACAGATACCGGTTATGCCGATAGCGGACACGCCATCGGCGAACGTAGGTTCGTCCGACCAAGCGTCACAGCCGATGACCTTGAAGCGTGGCTTGAGTGTTACCGGATCGATGCGCACGCGTTCCACGGCCCCGGGGGCGGCGCGTTGACCACAACTAATTTGTGCACCTTCAAATGCAGGCCCCGTGGGACTCGAGGCCGCAAGCAACTGATCACGATTGCCGAGCACAATCTCGGCGTTGGTGCCCACGTCGACAATCAGCATCAACTCCTCCGACTGATGTGGCGCCTCGGCGAGAAGCACGCCAGCGGTGTCCGCGCCCACGTGGCCGGCGATGCACGGCAAAACATAGCTGCGTGCATTCGGGTGGGCCGTTAGGTCGAGCTCGCTCGCCCACAACGAAATCGCTTGATCGGTGGCGAGCGCGAAAGGCGCGCCGCCAAGCTCAACCGGGCTAATGCCTAACAGTAGGTGATGCATAATCGGGTTACCCACAAAGGTGAGCTCCAGGATATTGCACACATCGATGCCCGCGGCATCGGCAACCTCAGCAACCAGGCCGTTGATCGCATCCCGCACTGCCTGCGTCATGGCCGTATCGCCGCCGGGGTTCATCATCACATAGGACACCCGACTCATAAGGTCTTCGCCGAACCGGATTTGCGGGTTCATGACGCCGGCAGCGGCGATCACCTCACCACTTGAGAGATCACACAGATGGCCGGCAACCGTGGTCGAACCTACGTCGACGGCGAGACCATAGGCCCTGTCGTGGTAACCCGGCCAAACCGCGATAACACGCGTACCGTCGTGGACTGCTACGGTGACCTTCCAGTCACCCATGCGCAAAGCTTGTTGCAAGTCTTGCAACAAGCGCAGATCGCAGCTGAGTCCGGTGAGCTGCCATTCGAATTCGAGCGCGTCTTCGAGTCGACGAAGGTCACCCGCGGGGTCATGCATATCAGGTTGCTGCACCTCGACATAGTACAGACGAACCACCGGATCCACTTGAATATCGTGCGCTTCAGCGCGTTTGCGCACGACTTGCTTGTGCACCTGACTTTCGGGGGGCACATCGATGACGACATCACCCAGCAGCTGAGTGGAGCAGCTCAGACGCCGACCGAGTGCGAGCTTACCAGCCCCGGCCTGCTCGCGTTCCACGTCACTAAGTGAAGATAGGTGCTCAGCCCGCGATGTAACGCCGTGCTTGGCGAACTCGCCTTCACTTAGCAGCACCTGGCAGCGAGTACAGATGCCACGTCCCCCACAAACGGAATCGATATCGACACCCAGGGAACGCGCCGCTTGCAGTAGTGGTGTGCCGATGGGGAAGCGCCCTCGCCGACCGGAGGGCGTAAAGACAATCAGCGCGTCTCGTTGTTTACTGCTCATACCGCGAGCTCAGGTTGACTGGCGTCAGTTTGTGAGCGCCAATAGATGCGGCGCATCGCTATATATTTTATCCCGCCCGACGGCGTCGACCGGAACGTCTACCCGCCCGCTGCTCCGCTCCCGGCTCACTGTTAGCTGCGGGTGCGCGGAACCTCCTGATCCAACGCCGGCAATCCGGATCATGTCCCATCATCACATCCGCACCCATGACAGCTTGCATGGTCTCGACATGAAGTGGACTGGTAATGGCCGATGTCAAACCAGCGCCGATGGCCATGCTCAAGAACGCGGAGTTGATGCCATTGCGTGCGGGCAGACCAAAGCTGATGTTGGACGCACCGCAGGTGGTATTCACTTTGAGCTCCTCGCGGAGCCTTCTAATAATGTGGAACACCTGTTTGCCAGCGGTATTGATGGCGCCGACGGGCATCACCAATGGGTCCACAACGACATCCGCACGCGGAATGCCATGATCCTCAGCGCGCTCGACGATCTTTTTGGCGACGGCGAAACGCACATCCGGATCCTCGGAGATACCCGTCTCGTCGTTTGAGATCGCGACCACCGCCGCCTTGTACCTCTTCACCAGCGGCAGCACCGATTCCAGACGCTCTTCCTCGCCAGTCACAGAGTTCACCAGTGGCCTGCCCTGATAGACCGCAAGCCCTGCTTCCAACGCGGCCACGATCGAGGAATCGATCGACAATGGCACATCCGTGATTGACTGCACGAGCTGCACCGCGTCGGCAAGAATCTTTGACTCATCCGCCAATGGGATCCCCGCATTCACGTCGAGCATATGAGCGCCGGCTTCTACCTGAGCCCTGGCATCGGCCTTAACCCGGCTATAGTCTCCCGCCGCCATTTCCGCCGCCAACACCTTGCGACCGGTCGGGTTAATCCGTTCACCGATGATCACAAATGGTCGCTCGAAACCGATGACAACTTCCTTAGTAGCCGAACTGACAGTAGTGTCCGTCATAGTGTTGCCCACTTTATGCCCTTATCTTTATCTCTATCAGGATACCAGGGAATACGTCCCCCTAGCACACCTGAGGCGTCGATGATCTCGGCGACTGTTTCCTCTTGACGGTACGCCATCACGTGCACCCCGCTTACGCCTTCGATTTCACGGATCTGCTGGATGATCTCCAGGCATATCTTTTTGCCCTCGAGTTTCTGTTTCTTTGTGCGAGCCAAACGATTGATGATCTCATCGGGGATATGAACGCCTGGCACATGTGTGCGGATCCAGCGCGCCGCGTTGGCGGAGGCGAGCGGACCAACACCGACCAGTATGAAACATTGTTCGTGCAACCCCATCTCCCGTACGCGTGCCATAAACTCCTCAAGACGAGGAACATCATAGCAATATTGAGTCTGGATAAACTGGGCTCCCGTCGCGATTTTCTTTGCCAAGCGTACGGCTCGAAAATCGTAAGGTGGCACAAACGGATTCTCGGCGGCGCCAATAAACACGTGTGGTGGACTCGTGAGTGCGCGCCCTGTCAGCAAACGGGACTTGTCGCGCATCATGCGAACCGCCTGAAGGAGCGACACCGAGTCCAGATCAAACACCGGCTTGGCCTCGGGTTCATCGCCCACCTGCACACCGTCTCCCGTCAAACAGAGCACGCTGCTGACACCCATGGCGGCGGCACCCAAGACGTCACCTTGAATGGCAATCCGATTTCGATCGCGGCAGGAGATCTGCATGATCGTTGCATAGCCGACACGGGTGAGCAGCGAGCACACGCCGACACTGGACATGTGGCAATTTGCACCCGAGCCGTCAGTTGCGTTCATAGCATCGACGTAACCGTCGAACACGCGTGCCCGCAGATAAACCTCCTCGGGATCGGCCGAGTCGGGGGGCGACAACTCTGCCGTTACTGCAAACTTACCGACACGTAGTACCCGTTCTACGCGACCGGGCGACGAGTGTCCGGGCAAGATCGGCAATGGATCGCTCGGATTTACCGGCTCGTCATCAAATTTCATGCCTGCTCCTCGACTGCTTGCTGACGCAACACCGCCTTCTCGCGCGCTACGCGTAACCAAGACGAGGTTCCTTTAAGCTTGTAGTCAACAGGTTTCTGTACCAGTTTAACAACGTTGCTGTTACGCATGCGCTGGCTGCCCTCCCAGGCGTCGACCCAGACGCAGTGCATGTCGGGCTTCACCTCGCAATTCCCGTCCGGGCGCACGCCACCGCAGGGACCATTGGTCAGCTCCTTGGGGCAATTCATGGGACAGGACATACCCGTGACGTTGAGAAAACACTGTCCACACATCTGGCAATCAAAAAGAAAACCTTTGATCCCTTTCTCCACCACCGCGATCGGTCTCTCGATTCGCGCGTAGCCGATACTGTTCCACAGTGGATGTAGTGCCACGAACAACCGCTCAAACAGGTGGTAAATGATCTCGAGTAGTCTTGCGTGACGCACCGACCAGCGGCGTACGGCATACATGTTTGTCTGTCTTCCTGAAACGAAGCCTCTTTCGGCGGGATTCTTGGCGGGTGATTGTTTAGGGCTGCTGGGCACCGCCCGATTTGATCAGGCGCTCTAACTGTTCGTCTGAATAACGTGCCTCGAGGCGCGCCGCCTCTGCTTCTGCCTCAGCGCTCAGGTCATCACCGCACCGACGCGGCTCGCGTCGCCACTCGGCGAGGTAGAGATCGCTGCTGCCCTTGCCGGCGCGCATCGCCGCCCGGTCGACCGCCTTTTGGAAGCGAGACGACAGCGCCACCTTTACGCTTTCGCGGCCACGTTTAGCGATGATCTGGACGGGGATATCGCGCCAAAAAACAGTAATCAGCTTTGCCATGCGCGCGACTCAGTATTGAGCGATGCGAGCGTCCGCGCCAAGCCCCCATATCCGGTGAAGTGATAGTCGAACTCAAGTCCTAACTGCTCGGCCGCCCGTCTCGCCTTGGCCGCGAGATACGGGTCTTCCACCTGCGCGAGATAAACTACTTTACGGTAGTGTCGGAAATAGTCAGCAGCCAGCTCGGGGTACCGGTCCAATCCCAATCCGCGATAAACCAACCGATCGAAGTGGCGCACAAGAAAATCGGTGAGATAAAACGTCCCGAGTTCCGCCTCTGCCAACACGGCAAAGGTCTCGGAACCCGCATAGAACTCATAGCAATGCGCACCGGGAAGACGCTCCACCGCCTCTTCTTCTAACACAGCATCCAGCTGACCACCGGTCCCGCAATCCGCGTAGGCGACAAAGACGTGTGCAAACTTATCGCGGGAAGCGCGAATCTTTTCGCGTACGGCACTCGGAATTTTATCAGGAGTATTGTGAAGCTCGGCCGGAAGACATTGCACCGTCATGTGCCCCCAGCCATTCGCTCGGATCAAGGCGATGATCTCTCGCGCCAGCGCCCCGCACGCGATGATAAGAACCGGCGAGCGCTGGGTCACCCGGTTCAGGCCTCTTTTGCCTGTGGGACAGCTCCCTGCTGGGCACGGCGTTCGGCTATCAACGTTTTCGCCGTCTCTACCGCCACCGCCGCGTCGCGACAATAGGCGTCGGCCCCGATCGCTTTGCCGAATTCTTCGTTCAGTGGCGCACCGCCGACAAGCACAATGTAGTTGTCGCGGATACCCTGCTCTTTCATGGTATCGATGACGACTTTCATGTAAGGCATGGTCGTGGTGAGCAGCGCCGACATACCAAGAATATCGGGTTTGTGCTGCTCCAGCGCCTCGAGATAGTTTTCTACGGGATTGTTTATCCCGAGGTTGATGACCTCGAAACCCGCCCCCTCCATCATCATCGCCACCAGATTCTTGCCGATATCGTGGATATCGCCCTTGACCGTACCGATGACCATCTTACCGATCGGCGGTGCCCCTGTTTCCGCGAGCAGCGGGCGCAGGATCGCCATGCCGCCTTTCATCGCGTTCGCCGCCATCAGCACCTCGGGGACGAACAGGATGCCGTCGCGAAAATCGATGCCGACGATGCGCATGCCCTCCACCAGGGCGTCGTTGAGCACCTTGTCGGCAGCCCACCCCCGGTCTAACAGGATCCGGGTGCCTTCCTCGATCTCCTCCTTCAGACCGTCATAAAGGTCATCATGCATCTGCTCGACGAGCTCGTCATCCGGCAGCGAGGACAGATCGATGTCGTCAGCGCCCTCGGTCTTTTCAAGGTCGGTCATAGAGTCACTCCGATTTCCGGCACTTATTCTGTGCGTAAAGTAGACGTCGACATAGACACCTGCTGGCGCGGTTGCGACACAGGATTATGGAAAAGCGACACTTAAAGGCGATTTATTTAACCGATTCAAAGGCCTGGCTCCCAGCGGGTGTCTCGTTTGGCGAGGCCGTTATGCAAAGGTTGGCCACGGCGTCAATGTGTCGCGATTAGCTAATGTCATGTCGCCGCCAAGTCAGCAGTGGCCCGGGCCCCCGCGTAGCCTCCCGGCCCCAGTTTCAGGACCCGCCGTCTTTGACAGAGGGCGAGTCGTCGAGTTTCATGTATCGAGCGGACGAGTTAGCCAGCCAGGCACGGCCAGGATTTACCAGATCGCAAAACGCAACTGCTACACCATCTTTCATGAGGAGTTACGAAATGCCGAATTATTCATCTGTCGATCAGAGCGATCGGAAGGTCCCTTTCAATCTGCGGCAAAGCGGACCCACGCCCGTCGAGATGCTGATCTCGACCCGCGTGCGCAAATCACCTTACTGGCACTTATCCGTGGAGGCGGGCTGCTGGCGGGCCACCGTATACAACCGGATGTACCATCCCCGCGGCTATGTTAAGCCGGAGGATGGAGGCGCCATGGTCGAATACGATGCGATCGTTAACCACGTTACGATGTGGAATGTCGCAGGCGAGCGACAGATTCAAGTGATCGGACCTGATGCAGAAGCCTTTGTGGACTACGTGATCACACGCGACGCCACCAAGATCCAGCCCATGAGTGCGCGCTACGTGATCCTTTGTAATGAAAAAGGTGGTGTTCTCAACGATCCGGTTTTACTTAGGCCATCTAAGGATGAATTCTGGTTCAGCCTTTCTGACTCGGATCTGATGTTTTGGCTTCAGGGCGTCAATGTCGGCAAGCAGTTCAACGTGGACATCGATGAAATCGATGTTGCGCCGGTGCAGATTCAAGGACCGAAGTCCGTAGCTTTGATGACCGATCTGGTGGGTCCAGACGTTGCGGATATACCAACCTATGGACTCATGGCAGCACAGGTGGCAGGTCGTGATGTGATCGTATCGCAGACAGGTTTCTCGGGAGAGAAAGGCTACGAGATTTATCTGCGCGATGCCACGCTCTATGCAGAGGATTTGTGGAATGCGGTGCTCGAAGCTGGTAAGAAGCATAATTTAATGGTCATCGCGCCCGCGCATCATCGGCGCATTGCCGCAGGAATCCTGTCCTGGGGCCAGGATATGGATGCGGAGACCGTTCCGTTCCAAGTCAACCTAGGCTATCAAGTCCCGCGCAACAAAAAGGCCAATTACATCGGCAAAGGCGCGCTAGAGGAAATGCGCAAAGCGATCGACGCCGGAAACCCACCTTATAAGAATACCCTGGTTGGCATGACTTTGGGTGGCAAGCCGATCGATGACTATGCACCGGACTTCTGGCTCATCTCCAAAAACGATGGAGGCGACCCGGTCGGTTACATAACGTCACCGTGGTACTCACCCGAATTAGAGACCAACATTGCCATGGGGTTTGTGCCCGTGGACCAATCCGCTTTGGGCACAAAGCTCAAGGTATGGCTCCCTGAGCACTATCAGACCGAGCCTGGCCAGCCGGTGGATGCAACTGTGGTCGAAATGCCCTTCAGGCCCTCGGTAAACCCCAACGTTCGGGAGATCGCGAAGGCTCATGGCCACGACTTCGTATCCTAAATATTCTTTAAAGAAAATGTGTCGGTATGCTAATCTCATACCGGCACAGCGTCCTTATGTGTTCAGACGCGTTTCCGTATGGGGGTACGCACACGGGCTCTAAATAGATGTCACAACGCCCAATTGCGTCAGTCACTCTCGCCTCGCAGCAGGAGATAACTCATGAGACCTGAAATAGCGAAATCGGGATTCCTAGCAGGCACACATCCGACAGTTGCGATTGTATCCAAGGTAGTGATCGTTGTTTTCTTGTTGTTCGGGCTTTTGCAGGCAGAAGCCATTCATCAGGCACTTGGCTTGGGGGCGGATATCCCCACCAAGGCATTTAGTGCCATCAAGAATTTTATTCTCGGGACATTGAAGTGGTACTACATCGCCATCGTGTCCTTTTTTCTGTTTTTTGTACTCTGGTTGGTGATCAGCCGCTACGGCAATATCCGCCTCGGTGACGACAACGACCGGCCGGAGTTCAGTTACTTTTCGTGGTTTGCGATGCTGTTCGGCTGCGGCATGGGTATCGGCCTCGTGTTTTGGAGTATCGCCGAGCCAATCTACCACTTCCAGAGCAACCCGTTCATCACGGAGGCGCAACAGCAGACGCCTGTAGCCGCGGTGACAGCGATGCGAATCACCTTTTTCCACTGGGGGCTACACCCATGGGCGATCTATGTCATCGTCGCCCTGTCGCTGGCCTATTTCTCATACCGCAAGAAGCTGCCGCTGACGATACGCTCGGCATTGTATCCGCTGATTGGTAATAAGATTTATGGCCCGATTGGTCATGCGGTGGACATCCTGGCGGTGTTCGCCACCGTGTTCGGCGTGGCCACCTCGCTCGGCCTCGGCGTGCAGCAAATGAACACCGGTCTCAACCAAATGTTCGGGATGCCGGTGTCTACCGTCTGGCAAATCGTTCTGATCGCCGTCATCTCAGCGGTCGCTGTCGTTTCGGTGGTGTCCGGCGTGAACAAGGGGATTCGCATCCTGAGCGAGTTAAACATGTGGCTCAGCGTGGCAATTCTTGTGTTCCTGCTATCGTTTGGACCGACGCGTTTTCTGCTGCACACGTTGTTGCAGAGTACGGGTGATTACCTGTCAAGGGTCATCCCGCTGAGCCTGTGGACGGATGCCAACAAGGATAGTCCCTGGCAGGGCTGGTGGACCGCGTTCTATTGGGGCTGGTGGATCGCCTGGTCGCCGTTTGTCGGTATGTTTATTGCCCGTATCTCGAGGGGCCGCACCATCCGCGAGTTCGTCATTGGTGTGCTCCTCGTGCCGACGGTACTCGCGTTTATCTGGTTAACGCTCTTTGGGGGCACCGCGTTGTATCTCGAGCTGTTCGGCGATGGTGGCATCGTAGAAGCGGTGCAAAAAGACGTCACGATCGCACTCTATACCACGTTTGCCAACATGGGCGCGGGTTGGGTCGGTACCCTCTTTGCGGGTGTGGCCACGCTTCTCATCGCGACCTATTTTATTACCTCGTCCGACTCCGGGACGTTGGTCGTTGCCACGCTCCTGTCACTAGGAGACGAGAATCCGCCGACCATGCATCGGGTGATCTGGGGATTCGGTGAAGGTGCCGTCGCTGCTGTGCTGCTGCTCGCGGGCGGACTTACCGCGTTGCAGACGGCGTCGATCGTGGCCGCCCTACCCTTTTCAGTCATCATGCTCATTATGTGCCTTGGTATCGTAAAGGCGTTGCAACAGGAACAGGTCGGTCCACAGTTTGCCCCAAGCGCGCCGACAACTAGGAAGAGGCGCCGCTCCCAAAGGAGACCGCGCGTTTCAACCGCTAGGCGAGCGCGGGCGCGGTAATACCCCCTCCCCCTAACCCCCTCCCACAAGGGGAGGGGGAATAGTTACTTCGCTGACCCTCCCCGACCGGCAACTGCTCCATGCGTTGCCCTAACTTCCTACGTCCCTCTAGGTCGCCTCCCGAATAAATGGGGAGGGTGAACGAACGGTCTAGCTTCGGCGAAAGTCAGCGCGACGAATGACTACTTAGGCGTCAGACGGCTGCCCCTTCCCCCTTCTTCTGGGAAGGTTGGGAAGGTTTTTTCCTTTTCTTCGCCGAGGACCGAGCTGGAGATGATCCCTTCGCGACGCGGGAACGTTCAGGCGGGGCTTTCGGTGCGGCTTCCGTCGAGACCTCTGCGACGATCGCCAAGCGGTATTCCTGAGCGGCATCTTCGAGCCAACGCCACACATAATCCGCAAAGCTGCGATGGACGTAGACATCATAGGTCGGTGTTTGGTCAATCTGATGGAGCAACATATGACAACGCGCGAGACTGCTTTGTGCGCACTGTCCGGGAACAAAGCTACGCGGATGCAGGTCCAGGCTGCAGCCTTTCAGTAGTACGTCGCGTGCGTGACGCCCAGCCAGACCGATGATGACCCGGCTGTCACTGACGTTACTCACTGCGAAATGACAATCGGCAAGTACTCTGCCCAGGACGTCGGCAGTTTCCTCTTCGCGCCCATCAGGCATAACGACCAGCCATTCATTGGATCCAAGCCAGAGCACTGATGTGTCGCCCTTGGTCGTTGCGGTGTTGGCTTCGGTCGGTAGCCCGACACTCAACACCTGTTCCACAGCCGACGTGAACGCCTTGTCTTGCGTCTCACCACGCAGCGCGAGCTGCCCTCGCGATGGACGCTCGCAGAGTGCGACGCCCGCGTCCCCAGGATCGCTGACGGCGCGCGCTTCCAAGTGCAAGTGTGCCAGCGGGCTCTGGCGTAAATATTTTTCAGCCATCTAGCCTCTTTCCCTCCGGATCATAGAACTGCGGTTTAGTAATGGTGGCTGGCACCACCTTCTTTTCTAGCGGAACATGCACGGTCTCACCGTGCCGCTTGTGACCGTCTTTGACCAAAGCGAGCGCGATCGAGCGTTCGAGGTTGGCGCTGTAGTAACTCGAGGTCACGTGACCAATCATATCCATCGGTGGTTTTTGGTCCGGCTCAGCAACGAGCTGGCCGCCTTCCGGCAGCACCTCACTGGTATCACGTGTCAGCAGTCCTACAAATTGCTTACGATCGTCACGCAAGGTATCAGGTCGGAACAGTGAACGTTTTCCCATGAAGTCCTTTTGTTTGCTGACCATCGATCCTAATCCCAGATCGATCGGTGTCACGGTGCCATCGGTGTCCTGACCCGCGATGAAAAAACCCTTCTCAGCACGCAGCACATGCATGGTCTCGGTACCAAACGGGGTGATGCCATATTCTTCGCCGGCAGTCATCAACGTGTTCCACAATGCCAACCCATAGCGCGAGGGCACATTGATCTCGAACGACAACTCGCCGGTAAACGAGATGCGAAACACCCTCGCCGGCATGCCGGCGACTGTGCCTTCGCGATAGCTCATAAAGGGAAAGACTTGCGGGTCGAGATCGATGTCGTTCGTAAGCTTCGCCAACAACTTACGCGCGAAGGGACCGGCGATTGCCGCCGTGGCCGAGTGTTCTGTCATCGAGTTGCAGTACACTTTGAGCTCGGGCCACTCCGTCTGCAACCACTCTTCGAGCCAGGCAAGCACGCGCGCCGCGCCACCGCTTGTGGTTGTCATAAGGTAATGGCACTCACCGAGTCGCGTTGTGACCCCGTCGTCGAACACCATACCGTCCTCGCCACACATGATGCCGTAGCGGCAGCGACCGATAGGCAGCTTCTTCCAAGCGTTGGTATAAATCCGGTTCAAGAACTCGGCTGCGTCCGGCCCGTGGATATCGATCTTGCCGAGGGTGGAGGCATCGAGTATGCCGATGGCCCGGCGTGTGGCGAGGCATTCGCGATTGACCGCATCTTGCATCGATTCGCCGGGACGCGGGTAATACCAAGGCCGCTTCCACTGCCCGACGTCTTCGAACTTAGCGCCATTCGCCGCGTGCCAGTGGTGAATTGACGTCATGCGTACGGGATCAGCAAGTTCGCCAATATCACGGCCGGCAATCGTGCCAAAGGTCAGCGGTGTGTAAGGCGGTCGAAAGGTAGTCGTGCCGATCGCAGGCACTTCGGCTCCGACGATTCCGCTGAGGATGCCGAGTGCATTGATATTGCTGGTCTTGCCCTGATCCGTGCCCATACCCAGGGTGGTGTAGCGTTTGAGATGCTCGACCGAGCGGTAACCTTCGCGCGCGGATAGCGCGACGTCGGCGGCCGTGACATCGTTCTGAAAGTCAACAAAATGTTTGTCTGCCGGCGCACCGGACTTCCGTGGTGGCACCAGCCAGAACGCCCGTAGGGGTGACACCTGCACCGCCTTCGTTGTGGGTGCCTTACGTGCGCGGCCCTTTGGCTTGAAGCCTGCATCGGCTGCGGCCGCGAGGCCTGCCGTGTGCCCCTCTTCCAGACAGACGCTGAGGGTAAAGCTGCCGTTGGCAGCGCCGGCCGAACGTTCGGCCTGCACCGACTGACCGGGGACAAAGCAAGTGTTCTCCTGGTTATAGCTCAGGGTACCGCGCGATTGTGAGAAAAGATGCACGGCCGGGTCCCAACCCCCCGACATACAAAGGAAGTCACAACTGATGGTGCGCGCCGCACCGGTTACACCGTCTCCGGTCTCGTTTAACGCCATCACTTCGGCGGCGCGTACCCTGTTTTTGCCCGCAGCCGCAACCACTGCGTGACTTGTTAATACTTCAATGCCCCGACCGCGCACCGCCGTGGGTAGTGCGCTATCTACGTTTGTGCGCACATCAACGACCGCGGCCACGGTAATACCGGCCTCTGCCAGATCCAATGTCGCACCATAAGCACTGTCATTGTTGGTAAACACCAAAGCCGTGTTACCCGGCTTAACCGCGTAGCGGTTGACATAGCTCTGCGCCGCCGAGGCAAGCATGATCCCGGGCCGATCGTTGTCGTGGAAAAGCATGGGCCGTTCGTGGGACCCGGTTGCCAGTACGACTTGCTTCGCGCGCACCTTCCACAAACGCTGGCGTGGCTTACTGTTGTCCTTGCTCGGACCAAGGTGGTCCGTTATCCGTTGGGCAATCATAAGATAGTTATGATCGTAATAACCGGCGACCGTGCTGCGCGGGAGAAGACGTACCTCCTCCATGGTTTCAAGCTCGGATACTGCGGTCGCGACCCATTCGCTGGCCGGTTTATCATCGATTTCCTCGTGCTGACCGAGAAGCAAGCCGCCGAGCTCCGATTGCTCATCAGCAAGAAGTACGCGCGCGCCGGTGCGCCCCGCCGCCAGTGCCGCGCTCAAACCAGTCGGCCCGGCACCCACCACCAGCACATCACAGTGCACATGCATCTTGTCGTAGTAATCCGGATCTAGTGCGTCCGGGGCGCGACCCAAACCGGCTGCCTTGCGAATGAAATACTCGTATCGCATCCAGAAGCGCTTCGGCCACATAAAGGTTTTGTAGTAAAAGCCTGCCGGAAAGACTCGCGATAAGGTGTTGCTGACAGCGCCGAGATCGAACCTCACGCTCGGCCAGCGGTTCTGACTGGTCGCCTCCAAGCCCTCATAAAGTTCGATCTGTGTGGCCCGCAAGTTGGGTTCAGTGTGGGCGCCGGTGGCGAGTTGCACGAGTGCGTTGGGCTCTTCCGCCCCGACGGACACGATGCCGCGTGGACGGTGATACTTGAAGCTGCGCCCGACCAAATGGAGGTCGTTTGCAAGCAGAGCGGATGCAAGTGTATCGCCGGCGTAACCGTTATAAACCTTGCCGTCGAAATTGAACCGTAGCTGACGGCTGCGATCGATGCGTCCGCCGGAGGCCAACCGATTTGGTTGCGGGCTCAAACGGCACCTTCAGGCGGTTTCTCACCCATCGTATAGACAGCGGTAATCTTGTGGGTCAGGGTGTCGCGTTGCACATTAAACCAGCGCCGGCATCCATGGGTGTGTGCCCAGCGTTCGAGAAACACGCCCTTGGGGTTATTGCGCATAAACAGGTAATCGGCCCATTCCTCATGGGAGAGCTTTTCGGGATCTTTTGGGCGCACGACATGTGCCTCGCCACCGTAGCTAAACTCATGCTCATCGCGTTCGCCACACCAAGGACATTTGATCAACAACATGTCGTCGATCTCCTAATGCGCAACCGCAGCCGCCCCGTGCTCGTCGATCAGATGGCCGGTGGTAAAGCGTTCGAGGCTGAACGCCTCGTTCAGTTTATGCGGACGGTCCTGGGCAATGGTGTGCGCAAACACCCAGCCCGAGCCCGGCGTTGCTTTGAACCCCCCGGTACCCCAACCACAGTTGAAGTAGAGCCCCTTGATCGGCGTTTTACTGATGATGGGGCTCGCGTCGGGACAAACATCCACGATTCCGCCCCATTGCCGCAACATTCGAAGACGCGAGAAGATCGGGAAGAGCTCTATCAGCGCGGCCATCTGGTGCTCGATCACCGGAAGACTGCCGCGCTGTGCGTAAGAGTTGAATGCATCGATACCCGCGCCGATTACCAACTCCCCCTTGTCCGACTGACTCACATAGACATGCACCGCACTCGACATCACGACCGTGTGCAAGACCGGTTTGATCGGCTCAGACACGAAAGCCTGCAGCGGATGACTCTGTATCGGAAGCCTGAGACCAACCATCTCCGCCAGTACACTCGAATGCCCGGCGGTCACTACCCCCACCTTTTTCGCTTTGATAAAGCCTCTCGTGGTCTCGACCCCTTCCACGACAACACCATTACGGCGTATTCCGGTTACCTCACAGTGCTGAATGATATCGACACCGCGTGCATCGGCAGCCCGTGCAAGACCCCAGGCCACCGCATCGTGGCGAGCATTCCCGCCTCGGCGCTGCAACGAGGCCCCAAGCACCGGGTAGCGCGAGTGCGGCGAAGTATTCATGATCGGCACCATCGCTTTAACCTGCTCAGTGGTCAGGATCTCGGAGTCAATGCCGTTGAGCCGAATGGCGTTAACCCGTCGAGAGAGCTCGCGCAGATCGTGGAGATTATGAGCAAGATTCAAAACACCACGCTGGCTGAACATGACATTAAAATTCAAATCCTGGCTCAGCCCCTCGAACAGCTTTAGCGAATGCTCATAGAGATGGGCACTCTCGTCCCAGAGATAGTTGGAGCGAATGATCGTGGTATTCCGCCCGATATTGCCGCTGCCAAGCCATCCTTTCTCAAGCACAGCCACGTTGGTAATCCCGTGCTCCTTGGCAAGGTAATAGGCAGTCGCTAAGCCATGGCCCCCCGCCCCTACGATAACGACGTCGTAGCCCTCTTTCGGCTCCGGGCTGCGCCACGCTTCCTGCCAGTTCTCGTGATAACTAAGCGCGTTTCGAACCAGACTGAACAGTGAATATTTTCTCGATTTCTTCTTCATTATTAGCTGTTTTGCTCGATTGACCAGAGCGGCTGGCCGCGGAGCTTACTATATTATGTTGCCGAGCACGCCGCCGCCACCCCGCCTAGCATTCGATGACATTGACCGGTACTTCGATTACGTTGACCGCGAGCCCACCGCGCGCCGTCTCTTTATATTTCGTTTTCATATCGGCGCCGGTGTCACGCATCGTCTTGATGACCTTGTCGAGCGATACAAAGTGCGTACCGTCGCCGCGCAGCGCCATACGCGCGGCATTGATCGCCTTGACCGCGGCGATCGCGTTGCGCTCGATGCACGGGATCTGTACAAGTCCACCAACGGGATCACAGGTGAGTCCAAGGTTGTGCTCCATGCCGATCTCCGCGGCGTTCTCCACTTGCTCCGGGGTGCCGCCGAGCACTTCGGCCAAGGCGCCGGCCGCCATCGAGCAGGCAGAACCTACCTCGCCCTGGCAACCGACCTCGGCACCGGAGATGGAAGCATTCTCCTTGTACAGGATACCGATGGCGCCGGCAGTGAGCAGAAAGTGGACAATGCCGTCACCATTAGAACCCGGGCAGAAGCGATCGTAATAATGCATGACTGCGGGGATGATACCCGCGGCGCCGTTGGTAGGTGCCGTGACGACGCGCCCGCCTGCGGCGTTCTCTTCGTTCACCGCGAGGGCGTAGAGATTCACCCAATCCATAATAATAAGGTGCTTCATCCAGTCCATGGTGACCAGGGGGTCGCTCAGACCTGCTTCTGGCTTAATGTTCAACTTCCGGTAAAGATCTGCGGCCCGGCGCTTGACCTTCATGCCACCCGGCAGGATGCCCTCGTTGTGGCACCCGTTATTGACACATTCCTGCATCACACTCCAGATTTTAAGAAGCCCTTCGCGAATTTCGCCCTCAGAGCGCCAGCACTTCTCGTTTTGAAGCATGAGCTCACTGATAGACAGGCCGTGTTGCTCGCACAGCTTCAACAGTTCTGCGCCGGTCTTGAACGGATATGGAAGCTGCGTGTCGTCCTCCGTGATTCGATCAGCGCCCGCCGCCTGCTCATCGACTACAAAACCGCCCCCGACGGAGTAATACGCGGCACTGCGGATCGTTTTGTCATCGGCACCACACGCAGTGAAGCGCATGCCATTCGGATGGTACGGAAGCGACTTGCGGCGATGGAAGATTAGATGGTCTTTCTCTCGGAACTCGACCTCCCGCTGGCCGAGCAGGAATAGTCTTCCCTGTTCACGCACACGGGCGAGTCGCTGTGGCACGCCCTTCGGATCGATACTTTCCGGCGCCTCCCCTTCCAGCCCCAGTATCACCGCTTTGTCGCCGCCGTGAGCCTTGCCAGTGGCGCCGAGCGAACCGAACAACTCCACCTTGATGGATCGGGTCTGTTCTAGCAGGTCATCGTCCCGCAGGCCAGTGACAAACCGCAGGGCTGCACGCATGGGGCCTACGGTATGAGAGCTAGAGGGACCGATACCGATTTTGAACAAGTCGAATACGCTGATCGCCATTACATTAAGCGCCCCGGGGGTATCATAGCGAGGCCATTTTAGACGGGAATGCAGGCGTTGTAATAGGGGCTCGGATTAGCTGCTTACTAACGTGCTCAATACCTATGCTCGGAATCGTACACAGCGGATATACCCCGGCTTATCCGGCCACGACACCGCCTTGCCTTGGCGCGACTGAGAAAATGGTGTGATCGCCTGTAGGTGGAACGACTAGTGCCGTTTCCAACTTGTTCGGCCACCTTCTCGTCTCGCACGGCTTTGAACGGTCGTGCAATCCAGGCCGTCCATGTTAGGGAAAACAAGTTGGAACGGCACTAGTAACCGAACTGACCAAACAGCCGGCAACTCACGTCCATGATCATCTCGCCCGTCGCCGTTTTCCCACGAACCGAGATATCTTGACGTTGATCAACCATCTGCCAGAGTGGGTCCTTCTTGTCTGGACAGGCGGCACCGAGGGCCACAAACTGGACGTACTGTGGGCTTTTCACAAGACCAGCCGCCTGCGAGCCAGGCACCAAGACGCGGATCTCGATGTCACGCGGACTTGTGACGATCTCACTTATCTGCCAGTCATTGCGGATTGGTGTCGTAGCGTAGTACGACCGAAGTGATTCGACAACGTGGTTGAGGTCGTCTGTTCGTTGCACACGACCCCAATCGCCGATCACGTAAAAGCCAAATGCGGCTAAAACAAGGGCAAAGCAAGTGAACCTGATAAAGGTCATCATCCGTCGAAATTGCCCCTCTCGGTTGTTATCGCACTGGGCACAAGCTGGCGGGAGCACGAATGTATGCCGCGCGCAGGATCTTCGCTAGACTATTCTAACTTCCCGCTATCTTACCTCTATTAAGGTGTCTCGTCCCATCGGCGGGCGGCATCGTTCGGGGGAATCTGGGCACAAGTGACATGACTAAAGGCACGCACGCGCACCAAGAGGATCCACACAACGAGAGTATTCTCGTCTACGTGAATGGCGAGCTTGTTCCTCGCAATGAGGCCAAGGTATCGGTCTTCGACAGCGGTTTCATCCTCGGTGACGGCGTTTGGGAAGGGTTGCGCCTGTACAACGGTAGGATCGCATTTCTGCAAGCACATCTTGATCGCTTGTACGAGGGTGCTAAGGCCATCGACATGGACATCGGCATGAATCGTGAAGAACTAACCGCTGCCATCTATCAAACGACGGAAGGCAATGGCATGTCGAGTGAGGTGCACATCCGACTGATGGTAACGCGCGGCCTTAAGGCGACGCCGTACCAGGACCCGCGAGTTACCGTCAGTCCGCCCACTATCGTAATCATCCCCGAATACAAAACACCCGAGCCAGAGTTACAGCAACGTGGGGTGCGTCTGTTCACCGTACACGTGCGGCGTGGCGCACCTGATGTGCAGGATCCCAGGCTTAACAGCCACTCAAAATTAAACTGCATTACCGCTTGTATCCAAGCGGCCAAGGCTGGTGCGGACGAGGCGCTGATGCTCGACCCGCATGGGTTTGTCGCCACGTGTAACTCGACAAACTTCTTTATCGTGCGGCGGGGTGGGGTGTGGACGTCAACCGGCAAGTATTGCCTTAACGGTATCACCCGCGGAAATATCATCAAGCTGTGCCAGCAACACGGCATCCCCGTATTTGAAAGGGATTTCAGCCTGACCGATGTCTACGGCGCCGACGAAACGTTCCTAACCGGTACCTTCGCCGGTGTCACGCCAGGTGTGGAAGTCGATGGTCGCGTAATCGCTGATGGCTCGCGCGGGCCGCTGACCCATCGTCTGCAAAAGCTCTACGCAAGCATGATCGAAGAGGAGTGCGCGCCTAGGTGAGCACTCCCATACGCATTGCCATGTGGTCGGGGCCACGCAATATTTCTACGGCAATGATGCGTGCTTGGGAGAACCGCGGTGACACTGCGGTGTGGGACGAGCCGTTTTACGCCTATTACCTCAAGGCGACGGGGCTGGACCATCCTGGTGCGGATGAAGTGATCGCCCATGGAGAACCGGATTGGCGCAAGGTAGTGGATGCAGTCATCGGCCCAGCACCGGATGGCGAAGCAATCTTTTATCAGAAACATATGACCCATCATTTGCTGCCCGAAATGGACCGGAGCTGGCTCAACCACGTTACGAACTGCTTTCTGATTCGGGATCCTAGAGAGGTGATCGCTTCTTACGCCAAAGTGCGAACCGATGTCACGGTGGAAGATGTAGGCGTGCCTCAACAGGCGGAGATTTTCGATTACGTACGAAGACGGACGGAGCAGCAGCCGCTGGTAATCGACGCGCGCGACGTCTTGCAAAACCCTCATGGCATGATGACGCGTTTGTGTGACGCACTTGATCTTCCCTTTACGGGGCGCATGCTTTCATGGCCGCCGGGACCACGCGATAGCGATGGTGTATGGGGAAAACATTGGTACGCATCGGTTTGGAATTCGTCCGGCTTTGCATCTTATAAACCTAAGGGGCACACGCTAGCGAAGCAACTCGAGCCGCTAGCCGAAGAGTGTGCGCCGCACTACCAAGTGCTTTACGAAAATCGGCTGCGTGTTTGACGGAATATCGCTCGAAGGGGGTAGGCGTTCTCAGCGTTTGTAAAATAACGGGGCATATGAGCACGAGGAACGATAAATGGATATGACTGGCGAGTTTCGCATCCCAGCCCCGCGCCAACAGGTCTGGGAAGCGCTCAATGATCCTGAGACCCTCAAGCAGTGCATACCCGGCTGCGAGTCGATGGAGAAGATCTCGGACACCGAGTTTGCGGCCAAAATGCTGTCCAAGGTTGGACCAGTCAAGGCAAGGTTCGTCACTAGGCTGACCCTATCCAATCTCAATCCACCCACAAGCTATACCATTGCCGGTGAAGGCCAGGGCGGCGTCGCCGGCTTTGCCAAGGGTAGCGCGGACGTCACACTCGAGGACGAGGGCCCGGAGACAGTCCTGCGTTACGCAGCGCAATTTCAGGCGGGGGGCAAGCTTGCCCAGGTCGGCTCGCGCCTTCTGGGCGGAACAGCGCGCAAGCTCGCCGATGATTTCTTTGGCGCCTTTGCCGCCCGTCTTAGTCCCCAGCCGGCTGCGATTGAGACGCCCGCTGAGGCCGCGGCGCCCCAGCCACCCGCCCCTCGTGGTAAGGGCCGCCGCGTGCTGTTGTGGGTGGCGGCGGTGGCCATACTTATCGGCCTGCTGGCATGGGCCATCAGTGCCTGGTGAGGCCCCAAAGCGTAAGCGAAGCCTTATTTTTGCTTCCGCTTGACGGCGCCCCCCGGTGAACTAATAATGAAGGGCCCCAAAATTAACACCAAACGCGCAGCCTCACCGCGCGTGCCACTAGAGAGGGATCGCTTATGTCTGTCACCGTCTCTATGACGCTGAACGGCAACGCCGTTTCGGCGGAAGTTGAACCCCGCACCCTACTTGTCCAACTCCTGCGCGAGCAGTTGCGCCTCACCGGCACCCACGTCGGCTGTGATACCAGTCAGTGCGGTGCCTGTGTCGTCCATGTCAATGGCCGCTCGGTCAAGAGCTGTACCATGCTGGCGGCGCAAGCCGATGGTGCGGACGTCACCACCATCGAGGGTCTCGCCAAGAATGGCGAGCTGCATCCCATGCAAGAGGCCTTCCGCGAACATCACGGGTTGCAATGTGGTTTCTGCACGCCCGGGATGGTGATGAGCGCCTTGGATCTCGTCGCAAGCAATCCTGATCCGAGCGAACAAGAGATCCGTGAATGGCTCGAAGGAAACCTCTGCCGTTGCACCGGCTATCACAACATCGTGAAAGCGATCAAGGCTGGTGCCCAAGCGATGAGGAGGTAGGACAATGACTGAGACCGGTATTGGCGCCGCAGTGCGCCGTAAAGAGGATCACCGTTTTCTTACAGGCAAAGGCAACTACACCGACGACATCAACCGCCCGGGTCAGGTATACGCCTACTTTGTGCGTTCGAATGTGGCACATGCCAACATTAGATCGGTTAACACCGCCGCAGCCAAAGAGGCCCCGGGCGTCGTTGCCGTATTCACCGGTGAGGATCTCGCCGCCGGCGGCGTAGGCGGGGTGCCATGTGGATTCGCCCCGGACGGTGGACCGATGAAGGAACCACCGCGTCCGGCATTGGCGCAAGGTAAAGTGCGCTTCGTCGGGGACATGGTGGCAGTTGTGATCGCTGAAACCCTCGCGCAGGCAAAGGATGCCGCGGAACTGCTCGGGATCGACTACGAGGAGCTGTCCGCCGTTGTGTCAATGCAAGATGCGCAGAAGGCCGGTTCAGCGCTATTGCACGATGACGTACCGAACAATGTTTGTTTCGAGTGGGGCCTTGGCGATAAGGAAGCCACAGACAAAGCCTTCAGCAACCCACATCACATCACGACGCTCGATCTGATCAACAACCGGAAATGCCCCAACGCTATCGAGCCGCGGGCCGCCGTCAGCGAATATGATCCAGGAAGCGACAGCTACACGATGTACACCACCAGTCAAAACCCGCATGTGATTCGCCTGTTGATGGGGGCGTTTGTGCTACAGATCCCGGAGCACAAGCTGCGCATCGTATCGCCGGATGTCGGTGGGGGCTTCGGCTCGAAGATCCCGCACTATCCCGAAGAGGTGGTAGTCACTTGGGCAGCAAAGAAGGTAGGACGCCCGGTCAAGTGGACGGCGGAACGTTCAGAGTCGTTTCTATCCGATACCCACGGTCGCGACCATGTTACTCACGCTGAGCTTGCGCTCGACAAAGACGGTAAGTTTCTGGGGCTACGCGTAAATACCACTGCCAACATGGGAGCCTATTTGTCCACATTCGGTCCGTTGATTCCTACCTATATTTACGCCACCCTGCTGGCGGGTCAGTACACCACACCCGCCATTCGGTGTGATGTGAAAGCTGTGTTTACCAACACCGCACCGGTGGATGCCGAACGCGGTGCCGGTCGACCAGAGGCCACATTCGTGGTCGAGCGTCTGGTCGAAAACGCGGCACGAGAAATGGGGATCGATAAGGTCGAAATCCGTCGGCGTAACTTCATTCCGCCCGACGCGTTTCCTTATACAACGCCAGTAGTAGTTCAATACGACAGCGGCAATTATGAGCCCGCCCTGGACGAAGCGCTCAAGATGGCCGACTACGCGGGCTTTGAAAAACGCCGGCAGGAGGCCAAAAGTGGCGGCAAGTTGCGTGGCATCGGCTTTTCGACATACATCGAGGCGTGCGGTCTCGCGCCGTCGAATGTTGCCGGCGCCATCGGCGCGCGTGCTGGACTGTTCGAGGCGGCCGAGGTTCGTTTGCATCCCACCGGCAGCGTGACGGTATTCACCGGCTCACACGCGCACGGTCAGGGCCACGAAACGGCGTTCTCGCAGATCGTCGCTGACAAACTCGGCGTGCCCATCGAAAACGTCGAGATCGTCCACGGTGACACCGACAAGGTGCCGTTCGGGATGGGAACCTATGGTTCACGCTCGTTAGCGGTCGGCGGATCGGCGATATCCAAAGCCATCGACAAGATCATTGAGAAGGGCAAGAAAATCGCGGCGCACACACTCGAGGCCTCTGAAGGGGATATCGAGTTCGAGGCGGGCCAGTTCAAGATCGCCGGCACCGATAAGAGTGTCGGCATCGGGGATGTTGCTCTCTCCGCGTATGTCCCGCACAACTATCCGTTGGACAAACTGGAACCTGGTCTTGACGAAAGCGCATTCTACGACCCAGCTAACTTCACGTTCCCCGCAGGTTGTCACATCTGCGAAGTAGAGGTAGACGCCGAAACCGGTGTCACGCAGATCGTAAATTGGACTGCCGTTGATGACTTCGGCAAGGTGGTCAACCCAATGATCGTCGAAGGCCAGGTCCACGGTGGCATCGCCCACGGCGTCGGTCAGGCGCTACTTGAAGCCTGCATCTATGATCAAGAAACGGGCCAGCTTCTCACCGGCTCGTTGACTGACTACTGTATACCGCGGGCCGACGATTTTCCGAGCTTCCAGGTCGGCATGACCGAGACGCCATGCCCGCACAACCCGCTCGGTGTAAAGGGGTGCGGGGAAGCCGGCGCCATTGCTTCGCCGGCCGCATTGATCAACGCCATCACTGACGCTATCGGTGTCAGTCACATCGACATGCCGGCGACGCCCGAGAAAGTTTGGCGGGCGATCCAGGCTGCCTAGGGGGAGAAAGAGCTATGTACGACTTTACATACCAACGTGCGCGCTCGCTGTCTGAGGCCGTCAAGATGCTGGGCAAGGCCAAAGACGGCAAGTTCCTCGCCGGCGGGATGACGCTCATTCCGACGCTCAAGCAGCGCCTCGCACACCCGTCAGACCTGATAGATCTTGGCACCATCGCCGAGCTTAAGGGCATCAAGAAAGAGAAAGGGGCCATTGTAATCGGCGCCACGACCAGCCACGCCGAGGTCGCCGCTTCGACCGAGGTGGCCGAGGCAATCCCGGCGCTTGCCAAGCTTGCCGATAGCATCGGGGATGCCCAGGTACGCAATCGTGGCACTCTCGGCGGCTCGATCGCTAACGCCGACCCGGCCGCCGATTACCCTGCCGCCGTGGTCGGCCTCGGCGCAACCGTGCATACCAATAAACACAAGATCGCCGCGGACGATTTCTTTAGGGGATTGTTCGAGACGGCGCTGCAAGACAACGAGATCGTCACCGCCGTGAGTTTTCCGATTCCCAAACGTGCCGGCTACGCGAAGTTCCCAAATCCGGCGTCGCGCTATGCCGTTGTCGGGGTCATGGTGTCAGAGGGTGACGGCGGCATACGGGTGGCGGTAACAGGTGCGGGCCCGAGCGTCTTTCGTGTCGCTGAGATGGAAAAAGCCTTGTCCAATAAGTTCACTCCTGACGCGCTCGATGGCATTTCGGTACCGGCGGACGATCTGAACTCGGATCTCCACGCAAGCGCTGACTACCGCGCGCATCTGGTGACAGTCATGGCCAAGCGTGCGGTGACTGCCGCCGGCTGAGGGGTAAGGCAACCCCGAATCCACCTGCACGCGTTGCGGCCGGCGGGATCCTGGCTGCGCGCGGCCACTGGCGGCGGGCCTGCCATGCCGGTATTGTTACGGCATGGAGCTGCCACAAAGCGTTGACCAGACCGAGACATTACTCGCCGCCGGCAAGTACGTCGCCGACCGCAGTTTGGCGACCGCTGCTTTTCTCGCCTTAACGCTTCAACGTCCGTTATTCCTCGAAGGCGAAGCCGGGGTCGGCAAGACCGAAATCGCCAACGTGCTGGCGAATACCCTCAGGCGCCGGCTCTTACGTCTCCAGTGCTATGAGGGGTTGGATGTCGCCTCGGCCGTCTACGAGTGGAACTACGCGCGCCAGATGATCGAAATCCGTCTCGCGGAGGCGGCGGGAGAGCGCTCGCGCGAACGCCTGGCGGAGGACGTGTTTGCCCAACGGTTTCTGATCGAACGCCCCTTGCTGCAGGCGCTGGAACCGCACGATGAAGGTGCACCGGTGTTGCTCATCGACGAGCTGGACCGTGCGGATGAGCCGTTCGAGGCTTACCTGTTAGAAGTCCTGTCTGATTATCAGATCACCATCCCCGAGATCGGCACCATCAAGGCAACCGCCCCACCGATCGTGGTGATTACCTCAAACCGTACCCGTGAAATCCACGATGCGCTCAAGCGTCGCTGTTTCTATTACTGGATCGACTATCCCAGTGCTGAACGTGAACTTGAGATCCTGCATGTCAAGGCCCCCGATGCCGACGAGGCGTTGAGCCGACAAGTGGTGGCATTTGTGCAGCACTTAAGATCAATGGATCTGTTTAAACTCCCGGGCATTGCCGAAACCATCGACTGGACACACGCGCTCACACAACTCGACGTGCTGACGTTGGACCCGGTAGTAGTGAACGATTCTCTCGGTGTATTGCTCAAATATCAGGACGATATCGCCAAGATACGTGGGACTGAGGCCGCACGTATTCTCGAAGACATTAAAACCGAGCTCGCGGTGGCCCAGGTGAGACGATGACAGTCGACGGTTACGAAAGCGGCGGTCGGCTAGTGCCAAATCTCATGTACTTTGCACGTGCGCTTCGCGCTGCCGGGCTACCCATCGGACCGGGCAAAGTGTTGGACGCGATTCGTGCTGTTCGTGCAGTGGGGATTACCAATCGCGGCGATTTCTATTGGACGCTGCATGCGATATTTGTAAACCGCGCCGACCAAAGGGAACTGTTCGACCAAGCGTTCCACGTATTCTGGCGAAATCCACAGCTGCTGGAACGCATGATGGCGCTTGTCTTACCCACGGTGCATCAACCCGCAGAAGGGCGCGCTAAGGAGCTGAGTCAACGGCTGGCTGGCGCTTTATATCGAGACGTACAAGCGAGCAGCTCTCGACAACCACCGCAGATTGAGTTCGACGCGGCGCTCACGTGGTCCGACCAGGAACGCCTCCAGCACAAGGACTTCGAAACCATGTCAGGGGAAGAGCTTGCGCAGGCAAAACTCGCAGTGCAGACGATGCTTCTCCCTGTCATGCACGTACCCACACGCCGGTTCCGCACGCATCCCCAGGGCGCACGCGTCGACATGCGCAAAACATTGCGCGCAGCGCTTCGTTCCGGAGCGGGAATAATTCCGTTAATACGCAAACGTCTACGCGATCGACCGCCACCTGTTGTCATACTCTGCGATATCTCTGGGTCTATGACTCACTATTCCCGCATTCTCCTTCACTTCGCTCACACCCTGACGAATAACCGCGAACGGGTGTCGACGTTCTTGTTTGGTACGCGCTTGAATAATATTACCCGCTATCTGCGTCAGAAGGACGTGGATATCGCGCTACAAAAGGTTTCTTGCGTCGTCGAAGATTGGAGCGGGGGTACACGTATCGGTCACTGCCTGCACGATTTCAATCGTTACTGGTCACGCCGCGTGCTCGCGCAGGGCGCGGTCGTTCTGCTGATCACGGATGGGCTAGACTGCGAGACGGGTAAGGGCTTGGGACGTGAAATGGAGCGTTTACACAAGTCTTGTCGACGATTGATATGGCTCAATCCACTCCTGCGTTACGACGAGTTTCAGCCGCTCGCACGGGGCATAAAGGCCATACTCCCACATGTTGATGACTTTCGTTCGGTCCATAACCTGCAAAGTCTGGCGGATTTGACAAGGGCGCTGAACCGTCCACCTCCACGCCAGGCTGAGGGCGTATCACAATGGCTATGCAGGACCCAATCACCGATATGAATGATGTCCTTGAGGCCGCGGCCGCGTGGCGTACTGAAGGTAAAGGCGTGGCGCTTGCAACCGTCGTTTCGACATGGGGCTCTTCACCACGCCCTGTAGGTAGCCAGTTAGCGGTCGATGAAAGTGGCGCTTTCGTCGGCTCGGTTTCGGGCGGTTGCGTAGAAGGTGCGGTGGTGCGCAAGGCCCTCGATATCATCAAAGACGGTGCGCCCTGCGTCTTGGAATTCGGCGTGTCTGACGAGCAGGCCTGGGAGGTAGGTCTTGCCTGTGGCGGCACTGTGCAGGTCTACGTGGAGCGTGTTGAATGAAGCGTGCGATCTTAGACGAGTTGCTTGCCGCTCGCCGTAATAAGAAACCCGTCGCGTTGGTCACGATCCTCGCTTCTGGAAACCAAGTCGTCGTTTACCCCGACACAGATCCGGCCACCGGTGTAAAGACGACTAGTGCAGCACGGGACGCATTGCACACGGACCGCAGCGGCGTCATCGAGACAGAACACGGTACTGCGTTTATCCACGTTTTCGTTCCACCGCGTCGTATGTTCATCATCGGCGCCGTACATATTGCCCAGGTGCTCGCGCCGATGGCTGCGCTCGCTGGCTATGAGGTTACAGTGATCGACCCGCGCCGCGCCTTTGCTACGGAGACGCGTTTTCCGTCTGTCAGTGTAATAAAGGAATGGCCAGATCGCGCGCTAGAACGGCTGGTGCCCGATAACCGAACCGCGATTGTTGCGCTGACACACGATACCAAACTCGACGAACCCGCGCTTAAGATGGCACTTCAATCTGATACTTTCTATATCGGTGCGCTCGGGAGTAAGAAGACCCAAGCTGCACGCCGTGAACGTCTTGCTAAAAACGGATTCAGCGAACAGGCATTGTCGCGCATCCGCGGGCCTGCAGGTTTGGACATAGGAGCAAAAACACCCGGGGAGATCGCGATCTCTATCATGGCCGAGCTGACACAGATTCTGCGTCAACAAAACACGGTATCCGAGCACAAGCAAGGTAATGCCTGAAAACACGGAAAGCCCTAACGCACCACGGCGCATTGCCGCGCTGATACTGGCGGCCGGGAGTTCAACCCGTATGGGTGGACAAAACAAGCTGCTGGCGGAGCTGGAGGGTATCCCGGTGGTGGCCTGGGTTGTTAGTGCCGTCTTGTCATCACAAGCAAAGCCGGTGATTGTCCTAACCGGCCACGAAGCCGAGCAGATTAGACGCGCGCTCGCAAGCTATGATGTTGAGTTTGTTCATAATTCGCGTTATGCGCATGGTATTAGTACGTCGTTACAACGCGGGCTCACCACTTTGCCTGCGGACATCGACGGGGTACTCGTTTGCCTTGGGGACATGCCCGGGATCACGGTGGCTCATATCGATCGAATCGTGAGTAACTTCAACCCAGCGAAAGGATGCGCGATTTGTGTGCCAACATGCAAAGGCAAAAGAGGCAACCCTGTACTTTGGGACAAGCGCTTCTTTGCCGAGATGAACGAGCTCAGCGGAGATGTCGGCGCGCGACATCTTATCTCAAAGCACGCGGCGCTCGTCTGTGAGGTGGAAATAGGCGACGAAGCAATTCTGACTGACGTTGACAAGTCTGAGGACCTCATAAGTCTACGGCACGCGCATAAATAGATCACAATTGCCCATAGCTAACGAAAAGGAGAATGCCCGCATGACCAAGGTGAATATGAAGACGCAGATTCCGGTCTCAGTGGAAAAGATGTGGGAACTGATCGGTGGGTTCAATGCGGTACCCGACTGGCATCCCGCCGTTGAAAAAAGCGAACTCGAAGAAGGAGGCAAGATTCGGCGTCTCAGTCTCGTGGGTGGTGGCAGCATCGTTGAGCGCCTCGAACGCATCGACGATAACGAGCACGTCTACCGCTACTCGATTCTGGAAAGCCCCCTTCCCGTCGCAGACTATGTTGCCGAGCTCCGCGTACGCCCGAACGATCAAGGCGAGGGGTGCACCATCGAATGGTCGAGCGAGTTCAACCCGAAAGACGCCTCCGACGACGATGCAATGCAAGTGATCCAAGGGGTCTATCAGGCGGGTTTTGACAACTTAAAGAAGCTCTTTGGCGGTTAGGCGACAGCAGGTGGGAGGGAGCCCCGGTCTTGCTGCCGCCAGCTGTTTCAGATGCCCGACCTGACTATCTGTAAAATTCGGGCGACGCTCGGCGATATATTCACACTTGAATTGATGCACAATATGCGGTGACGTTAGCGTTGTGGAAAGAGCCGCTGTCGCTTCCCAGGCATTTTCGTGCCCAGTATGCTACTCGGAACTTTACCGTATAGGTAGCTACTAAACAGTGTAATCGCTAAGACCACGAGACGGTCTAACTAAGAAATACAGCTGAGACTGGAGGTACCTAAGCATGATGCGTTTCGCCACCCTTGCTCTTATGATAATCGTTCTCGCGGGTTGTCAAGCGTTCACAAACTTTAATCAGCGGTTCTATGGGAACGAAGAGTCCCCGTATTTCAGCGTCTCGGTCGACTCCACGCTCGTTCTCAAGCAAGAGTTGACCGTGCCAGCGAAGAATGCCAGTGTCTGGTTCCAGCGCGGAAGAGCCGTGACGCAATTCTACGAGGTGCACAAGTATAATCCTTACTGCCGATTAACACTGGACACTAAGAGGGACGTTCCACAAACGATCCAGCCTGATGAGTTCGTGATTCGCAGGGTCGGTCAGCGAGACGAGTTCACGGTCGATGGTGGATTTATTCAGGTCGCCGAGATTCCCAGGGATGGTGGATTTGAGGCCTTTCAAGTGAAGGCGACACGGATGGAACTCCGCTCGGAAAGCCAGCCTGACGTTGTCAGACTGACCTGTGCCAGTTGGGGGCTCCCGCAGGATATGTCGCACGTCACCATCCGCGAGATCCGGCAGACGCTTGGTGACATATTTGCCCTTCAATTGTTCACCCGAAGCGCGGGCGCAACGCCAAGAATTCGGCGGGAGTCCGAAGGTTCCAGCTACTAGCTCATCTGGTTGCGCTGAGTCGCGGGGACGCCTCTGGCCTCCGCGATTACCCACTCGCGAAACGCGGCTATCTTCGGCTGATCGGCCGTAGTCTCGGAGCAGACGACGTAGTAGGCAAAGCCTCCTGGGAAACTGAGGTCGAACGGCTTCACCAACCGGCCCGCAGCCAGATCGTCAGCCACCAGCACGCTGCTGGCGAGCGTCACCCCATGCCCTTCAATGGCGGCCCGAATCGCCATGCTTGCCAAGCTGAACTGCGGCCCACGCGTGGGCTCCACATCGTGCACCCCAGCCGCCAGCAGCCACATGCGCCAACTCGGCCACGTTTCGTTGGTTACGGTGTAATCCACGTGCAAGAGCGTATGCCAACGCAAGTCATCAGCGACAACCAACGGATTTGACCCCTCCAGTAACCGCGGGGCGCACACCGGGAACACCTCCTCCGTGAGCAGCTGCTCGACACGCAGACCAGCGTAACTACCGGCTCCGTAGCGGATGGCGATATCGACATCGTCGCGCGCAAAGTCCACAAGCCGATCGGTCGCATCGACGCGGACATCGATCCCCGAATGGGCTTCGCGAAAGCGATCGAGCCGGGAAACCAGCCATTTCGCGCCGAACGAGGGCGCCACACTCACTATCAGCGGGCGGTGTGCGTCGCGCGCCCGTGAGGCCTCCACCGCGGCCGCCAGGCGATCGAACCCCTCCTGCAGGCCCGGCAAGCACGCCTGGCCCACTTCGGTGAGTAGTAACGCCCTGTTCAGGCGCCGGAAAAGCTGTACACCGAGGTAGTCCTCCAGCGCCTTCACCTGGTGGCTAATCGCCGCGGGGGTCACGTGCAGCTCGGCGGCCGCCTTGCTGAAGCTCAAGTGGCGCCCCGCAGCCTCGAACGCGCGCAGGGCATTCAATGGTGGTAAATGGCGAGCCATGGATATCGAATTAGATTTTCTAAAATGAATTGTACGAATAGTCGTTTGTCACTGACACGCATTATCTCTATATTCAGACGTGTTAGCGAAATTACTGGGTTCACTAATATAGGAGGAAATCTAACATGACACACACTCACAGACAATACCCTTCCGGAACCGCTTATGCGGATCAGCGCTTCGATCGCCGCGTATCCTTCTTGGCCGAAGCCTTCACGGGAATGGCCTGGGATGGCCCGAGCCTGAGTCACGCGGAAACCGCGCGGTACGTAAAGCAAGGTCACACTCTGCGCTCCGCCGCTTTCCACGCCGCTCTCAGCGCGGCGGCCGGTCGCATCGGCGATCTAATCCGGTGGCTCCGCAAAAGTGGCCGCACCGTGGCCGACGCAATCGCGCGTGAGCGTGAGCGCCGTGCCACCATCCGCACATTGAGGGCGCTCAATGACCATATCCTGCATGACATCGGCTTACACCGTAGCGAGATACCCACGGTGGTCGAGCAGCTATTCGATAAGGCGTCCGCTACACGTGCAACGCACCCGACCGAAACGGTGGTGACAACGCGAAACGCCGCCGGGGCGGCGGCCAACGATGACGCTTTTCAGTCGGCGGCTTAAAACCGACCCACGTCGATCGGACAGTCAGCGCGACACTATGCTGTGACTGTCCGGTCGGCGGCTGCACCCACACCTTCCAAACCGATTCATACCGCTCGGCGAGAGCGGGCAAGTCAAACCCGTGCGCATACAACCCAGGGCCAGAGACCGATAGACTAGCCGTGCCCGCTGGCGCCATAATCCACAGACACGCCGGACGGCAACGTTGAATATCCTCGATTAGTAATCGCAGACTGCAACTGCTATGCCTCTCGCCTGGCTAGATCATGTAAATATCCGCACCGCAAACCTCGAAGCAATGACACGATTCTACAAGGACATCCTCGGACTTCAGGTCGGGTCCCGTCCACCGTTTGGATTTAACGGTTCGTGGCTTTACTGTGGTGACAGAGCTGCTGTGCACCTAGTCGAAACACCTAAGCCGTCATCCGGTGGTGAATCGCGAATCGATCACTTCGCTTTTCGCGCTGAAGGGTTGACAGACTTTCTTGCTAATCTGAAGACACATGATGTGTCGTATCGAATCACCACCGTGCCGCACCTTGGTCTGCGACAGGTCAACGTCCTTGACCCGGATGGCAACCACATCGAAATCGCCTTCCCGCCAAACGAGAAAGCGGTTTGATGCAACATTACTAAAAAAAGCGCATCGAATCGGGCACTACCCATGAAACATACGATTTCGCAGCCGATAAAGGCGGCGCTCGAGTCGAAGCGGCTGTTTTGGCGTTTCCTAAACCCCGATTCGCCCTACTCGCGCCTCAGGGGTGCACCCGATGTCGCCGATTTTGCCCTCGGCAACCCACAGGAAATGCCTCTTCCGGGATTCGCCGAGGCACTGCAACGTTGGACTATTCCTCGAAACAAGGACTGGTTTACCTATACCTTGAACAGGCCGGAAGCCCAGGCTGTAGTCGCCGCCTCTTTGCGTGAGCGAATGGACATGCCGTTCGAAGCCGACGACATCGCGATGACCAACGGTGCGTTCGCTGGCCTCGCCGTTACCATAAGAACCGTGGCGGGACCTGGTGATGAGGTGATATTCAACAGTCCACCCTGGTTCAATTACGAGTCCATCATCCTCTCCGCCGGAGCCGTTCCGCGCCGTGTCAAGGTAAATCTCGAGACGTTTGATCTCGATATCGACGCGATCACAAACGCGATCTCGCCCCGTAGTCGCGCCATTATCGTCAACTCGCCAAACAACCCGACCGGCAAGATCTTTCCACCTGAGACATTAAAACGGCTGGCGGTTACCCTGACGGACCAAAGCAAAGAGTACGGTAGGCCCATCTATCTGATATCCGATGAATCCTACAACCGGATTGTGTTCGATGGCCTTAAATTTCACAGTCCGGTTGGCTTTTATCCGTATTCGTTTCTAATCTATACCTACGGCAAAACCTTGCTCACGCCGGGCGAGCGTATCGGTTACATTGCACTGCCGCCGACTATGCCAGACAGGGAAAAACTCCACTCTGCAATCACGGTGTCGCAACTCATGACGGGTTGGGCGTTTCCGAACGTCGTCCTGCAGTACGCGATGGAAGAATTGGAGAGGCTGTCGATCGATGTCGGCCACCTGGAGCAAAAGCGCGATCGACTGGTCGCGGCGCTACGCAGGTTCGGATATGAGCTCCATATCCCGGAGGGAACCTTCTATCTGCTCGTACGGTCTCCCTGGGAAGATGACTGGGCGTTCATGGATCTGCTCGCAACCCACAAGATCCTCGTACTGCCTGCAAGCGTGGTCGAACTACCTGGTTACTTCCGTGTTTCGCTAACCGCCAACGACGAGATGATCGATCGAGCCCTGCCTGGCTTCGAGGCGGCCATAAGCTATGCCGCCACGAATAGGCCAGAAACTGCGCTGCGACCACACGAATCAAGAAATTAAATCGAAATCGATATTCGGGGACGAAGCGCAAACACCTTCGCCTCAAGATCAGGACAACTTTGGTCGCCCAGTGGTCGAGACACTGTTTCACAACGCTGCACATTGAGCTCCCATGTCCGCACAACAGGCGTACGAGGACGTTCTGGACTACTGGCTTGGCAGCGTCGAACCGGTGCCTGCCGCGCTTAAAGAACGCATGCGACTCTGGTTTAAAGCCGATCCAGGTGTTGACGCTGAAATTCTGTCGCGCTTTGGCGCGTTGATTGACGAAGCGTCGGCGGGCCAACTCACCGCATGGGAGCGGATGCCCCGGGGCCGGCTTGCGCTGATCTTATTGTTGGATCAATTCAGACGTAATGTGTATCGCGACAATAAAAAAGCCTTCGCATTGGACAGTGCCGCCCTAGTGTTATGCCATGGCGGGATTGAGCTAGAGATGGACCGTGACTTATCAATAATAGAACGCGCCTTCTTCTACGTCCCCATGCAGCATGCCGAAGACTTGGCGGTTCAGGAAACCTCGGTGGAGGCCTTTCGAATACTCACCAACGACAGCCCGGATACTATTCGACCCTATGTTGCTGAGTTCCTTGCATCCGCTAGGACGCACCATGACATAATCACCCGCTTTGGACGCTTCCCCCATCGTAACGCCATACTCGACAGACAGTGTACTGCGGCTGAGGCTGCGTACCTTTTGAGCGAGCACATCCCATTCAGAAAATAGGGCCGACCGATGGCCATCCAATTTACTGGGGGTGACTGAACTCTGGTGCACCCAACGCGAGACAGCGCAGAAATAAGACGGGGAAGAACGTGTAATTGCTATGTTACTTGGCGATGAAGTCTGGATCGATGTCGAGAGTTGTGACCCTTACCATTGCTGCACGATACACTCGGCCAAAGGCATCCACCTGCTGCTCTCGGAGATCATCAATGCTTTGAAGGTTTCGGGCGGCATGAGACCAGCCCAAAATTGCCCGATGACCGTCGCCACGTTGTCGGGTGGCGGCCAGACCGGAAAATCACAAATCCGGCGCAATAGTTCCATCAAAAGTGTCCGTTTTTCCGAGCTCTCTCCTCAAGGCAGTAACGAAAGCACGAATCATGCCAGACTCGGCGTGAGTCATCGTGTGACGGGGTTTAGCTAAAGGGGTAGAGGCCTTGCGAGGCTTCGGGCGGTACGTCAGTAGTAAAGCGCCATGGTAGGTTTGTTCAGTCTGTACATCTTGTCCTTGGCTGCCTTCCGGTAAGCTCCAGAGCAGAACGGCGCAGCGATGGAGGAGGGGCCGGACTCGCGCTACAGAGACGTATCGGTGTTGCGGACAGCGACTTATCCGTGCTTTTTATTTACTGCCGTTTGCTTGCTGGCTGTGGCTGCAGTCCGATCCCAACCGCTTACTGGCCAAACTTCGCACGAATAGCTGCCAGTAGCTCGCCCGCTAGTCGATGGCCCGGAACCAGACGCTCAATCGCATCCACCACCCGCAGCGCTAAATCCTGCTTGCCTTCCCGCAGGAAAGACTGACCCGCTTTAAAGAGCCAATCGACGGCTGTCTCGCGGTTCAGCGCCACGCCTCTCCCGTTCGCATAGGCAGCACCGAGATTATATTGCGCCCGCGCATGGCCCTGTTCAGCCGCACTGCGATACCACCTCACCGCTTCCGCATCGTCCTTGGGTACACCTTGGCCAACGCTGTACATGTAACCGAGTCGGTATTGCGCATTGATATCACCTTGCTCCGCCGCCGTTACCTCCGGTATAGCGGGTGCCGGCGTCGCCGGTACTGCCGGTGCAGGCTCGGGTGCGGGCATTGTTGCTTCGGTCGGTTCGGGTTCCGGCGCGGGCGCTTCTAGCTCTCGTGCCCGTGCGGCAGGCTTCCGCGGACTGTACACGAAGCTCACCGAAATCAGATCGACATCATCACCGTCGATATCAAACCGTTCCCACTCTCCCCGTACGCCCCACTTGCCGGGAAGGAACTCTACACCGAAACCAAACGTAGAGTCTGTACCGTCGTCGTCCTCAATAGGAATCGAAACGCCCAAGATCGTTGCATCCGCCTCCCACGCATAGAGCCCTCCCTTGCCAAACAGGGAAACCTTTTCACCAAGGGGCAGTCTGGCAATAGCAACAATTTGGATGCCATCCACTTCAACCGACGTGCCCGGGACTGGGTCAAAGTCAAACTCCCCAAGATCAACAAAACCACCCTCGAATCCAAGATGCCGGGTTAGGTGATAACCCCCAAAGACCTTGGCACTCGAAGCATCGTCAAATCCACTCACATCGACGTCGGCACTGCCGCCTCCGGCGCCGACATACCAACCAGTGTCTTGAGCCGATACAAGCTGGCTGCACATGAGCAAGATAACCGCTACCGAAACTACGGATCTGACTCTCATCTCCGACTCCCTGAGCTAAGTGATTGGTTTTCCTTCAAGAGTTGTAACCGTAACACAAAAGCGATTGACCAAATACTCTCTTTATATAAGGTGCTAGGCGAACAGATAGCGGCTGTTGTCGCGCTTCCAACGCTTAACGGGAATCGCCTACCGGCAAGGAAGCGCAACCAGCATAGAGAAGCTAAAGGTTGACAAGATACAGGAAATCACAGGAAGGGACCTACGCCCCCAAGATTTTTCCTTGTGACGCCAGCAGTCGCTCTGGTAATCGACCTTAATCAGCGTGCAGCCTTGCTTGGACGTCTCGTGGGCCTGTGCAGAAGAGAGGCGTGCGAATGTGGCTAACGCTCCCAAAACCGCCCCCCATGGCAGTTTTTTTATTCGTTTGTTCCTTCGGGTTGCGTCTCGTCCGGGCTGTCTTTTGGCGGGGACGCGGGAAGTGTTGTCAACATCGCGTTGCGCGCCCCTTCACAAGCCCTGACGTTGTTGTGCCGAAACACTTTTCGTAGAGCCCAAAGGACGATAAGGAACAAGACAGCCCATCCGAAAATGTTCGGGTGCTGGATAACGGCCACCGTCACCAGCCCCTCGAAGTATACCGGCGAGATATAGTTCAAGATATCGGCGATGTGGCCCACCCACCAATCGAGCGACCAAGCGTTGTCCGCTGAGGCGCGATCACCCCCGGGCGACGGAGGATTTATCCAGAACCACCCGGCGCTGAAGACGACCAGCAGGGTGAACTCCAGAAAAATTGCGTAGAGCCATTTCCGCAAGAAAACCCATCTGTTGACTTTGCGCCGCCAAGCCTGCCAGGTTTCGTCGCCCTCCACCGTCTCCGGTGGCTGGGCGCCGTTTGCAGGCGTGGAGACCATGTCAAATGTATCGGGAAGATGGCCCGGTGCGTAATTTCCTGTCTTCCTCCTCATCCTTTCGAAGACGCTGTCGTGGATTTTGACGTTGCCGCGCAACCTACTCCGACAGAATTTCTGGATCTCCCGCGGGTGGTAGCGGTAGTAGATGGCGATACCGTCGCGGGAGTTGTATAAGCGGCCATGGACATTGGCGTTGCGGCGGATCTTCTCAGCCGCGTCCTCCTTGAATTCAAGCCCGTGGTGGTGTGCGTGCGTCATCATCCAATCCAGGGCCACGTTCGCCACGCCGACCCTCCCGTATCCACCACCCACGTTGGAGTGGGCGCCCGCGAACCATACCTGTTCGACGGTTGTGTTGCCTGTCTCATGCCAGACCATGGGCTTGAAGGTCTTCCTTTCATCATCAATCGCAAGGGCCTGATAGGCGAACGCAACGTTGTCCGTTAGTTCATAGTTATAGAACCGGTGGGGAAAAACAAAGTTCGAGAGATACTCCAGGATCTTGAAGAACCAGTTTAATAACAACATGCCAATACCCGGGAGGTTCCAGTCCTGCGGAAAGCCGAGCGCCGAGACCGTGTCCCATACGCCGATGAACTTGACCGGGATGACGCCATGTTCACCCAATAACGGAGCCCGCTCGGCGACTTTGTATGTCTTGAAGGCTTTTTTGATACGGTCCTGCAACTCATCTTCGTTTAGGTCCGTGCCGTCCACCAGGCCGGAGGCGGCAATGAAGCCGGAAAAAGCCCGCACCGTCGCGGCGCCACGGCTAAAACCAAATATAAAGACGTTGTCGCCCGGCTCGTAGTTGCGTGCGAGAAACTCATAGAGATCGCAGACGTTCGCCTTGAAGCCGAAACCGAACGCGCCGGATAAGGCGCGCCAGTACGTGTTTTTTGAAGTGCCGACCCCGTTGTCGTAAAACGTGATTTGGGGATGATCGTTATCGTGTATCTCGATGGCGTTATAAATCTTATAGACGTTGCTGTCGGGCGTATATCCGCCGCGGTTGCCGGTACCGTCCGCGCAAAGGATAATGTTTTTGGCCACGGAATCCTCCTATTTCCCTTGCCGCTCGAAGTACGGGGGATGTGGACCGTCGGAATAGTCTCGGATTTGCTCCGGCCCATCACCGGTGGCATGGAACTTGGTTTGGGCGACGGGCGTACCGACCACCGAGACGTCGCGAGTCAGTGTCGATAGATGGGCGGTATCGATTGCACGCTGCGCCTCCGACCTTTTTGGGCACAGCCCAACAAGTTGGCGCCTAAGGCCAAGACAATGAACCTGGCTTGTCATAGACCTTTGCTCCATGATGGTCCGAAACGACCTTGTTAAAAGTGAATATTCGTGAAGAAGAATTTGGTCGGGGCGAGAGGATT